>NZ_JAMYTD010000005.1:0-277104 GCF_040322255.1 Mesorhizobium sp. M0166
GTCGCCAAATTATCAAAATAGCAAAGGAGGCGCCGACGGCGATGCTGCCAATCTCCCCCCTTGCGGGGGAGATGGCCGGCAGGCCAGAGGGGGGTGCTCACGCGCCACCTTTCGCCCGGTCGGCCGCCTGCGCCGCCAGTATCTTCTTCACCTCGGCGACCAGCTCACTCTCCGCCACCGTCATCTGCGCCGGCCGTGCGGCGCGCCATTCGGCGTTGTCGGCGATCTCGGCCGACATTTTCGCGCCCTCGATCAGATCCTTGATCTGCACCTCGCCCTTGGCGCGCTCGTCGCCGCCCTGGATGACGGCGATCGGGCTGCCGCGGCGGTCGGCATATTTCAGCTGCGCCTTCATGCCGGCGCCGCCGAGATACATTTCCGAGCGGATGCCGGCGGCGCGCAGCTCGGCCACCATCTTCTGGTAGCGGCCGAGGCTTTCCGTATCCTTGTCCATGGTCAGCACGACGACCGGCGCGATCACGTCCGAAGTATCGAGCTTGCCGAGGTTCTTCAGCGCCGTCATCAGCCGCGAGACGCCGATGGAAAAGCCGGTCGCCGGCACCGGCTCGCCACGGAAGCGCGAGACCAGACCGTCGTAGCGACCGCCGCCGCCAACCGAGCCGAAGCGCACGATCTGGCCGTCCTCGTTGGGGATCTCGGCCAGCAGCTCGGCCTCGTAGACCGGGCCGGTGTAATATTCGAGGCCGCGGACGACGGAGGGGTCGATGCGGATGCGATCCTCACCGTAGCCGCTTTGCGCGACCATGGTTCTTATCTGCTCCAACTCTGCAAGGCCCTCAACAAACGAGGCGTTCGTGATGCCCAGATGTTCGAGTTTCCTTTCCTCGATAAGATTGCTGAGACCGGGGTTGATGGATCCCAGTGTCTGGACAATTTCTTCGGGATCGTGCTGCGCCATGACTGTGAAATAGCTGATCACGACGTCGATCTGCGTATTGTCCAGCCCAGCACCCTTGGTGAAATCACCGCTCTCGTCCTTGCGCCCCGCGCCCAAAAGCAGGCGCACGCCCGCGACGCCAAGCTTGTCCAGCTTGTCGATCGCCCGCAGCACGGTCAGCCGGCGGCGGATATTCTCGTCGCCGCCAAGGCCGATCGCCTCCAGCACGCCATCGAGTACTTTGCGGTTGTTGACGCGGACGACGTAATCGCCGCGCTTGATGCCGAGCGCCTCCATCACGTCGGCCATCATCATCGCCATCTCGGCATCGGCTGCGACACCCGGCGTGCCGACCGTGTCGGCGTCGAACTGCATGAACTGGCGGAAGCGGCCAGGACCGGGCTTCTCGTTGCGGAACACCCAGCCGGAGCGATAGCTGCGATAGGGCTTCGGCAGGCGCTCGAAATTCTCGGCGACAAAGCGCGCCATCGGCGCGGTCAAATCGTAGCGCAGCGACAGCCACTGGTCGTCATCGTCCTGGAACGAGAACACGCCCTCGTTCGGCCGGTCCTGGTCGGGCAAAAATTTGCCGAGCGCATCGGTGTATTCGATCAACGGCTGGTCGACCGGCTCGAAGCCGTAAAGCTCGAAGACCGAGCGGATCGTGGCCATCATCTTCTCGACGGCGCGCAGATCGTCGGCGCCGCGGTCGACAAAGCCGCGCGGCAGCCGCGCTTTCATCTTTTCGGATTTGTCGGCCATGGGATGGGTACTTTGCCAAGCAATTGGTGACTTATTTCGGGTCGGCGTGTCCTACCGATGCAGGCCGGAGAAGGCAAGGGTTTGCGCTTCTCCCTGCTCCCCCTGCGCGAGAAGGCAAGAAAAAGAAGCTGAAACAATTGCGCCATGCGCGCGGCATCGTGCCGACACAATCCGGGCCGATAAGCGCGCCGAAACAAGGGGTCGGGGCCATGGCCACGCTAGAAAAGTTCGACATCATCGATAGCGGCGCACGCGACGCCTCGGTCCGGCTGCGGCCGGCCGATGGTTATGCGCCAAAAACGACGAAGCAAATCGCCGGACCGTTCGAGATCGCGGCGCAACAGCGCAGCGGGCCGACCATGCGCGACGTGCTGATGACCGGCCTGCTGGTGATCTATCCGGTGTTCGCCGCGCTGGCGGCCATCCTCGCCGGGTTTTTCCTGGCCGGCGCCGGCGGTGCCTGAGCCGCTATTTCGGCCGCTTGAACGCCTTCCGCTCCGCCTCGACCGGCTCGCGGCAGACGCAGCCCTCGAGATGGTCGTTGACCAGCCCCATCGCCTGCATGAAAGCGTAGACGGTGGTCGGGCCGACAAAGCTCCAGCCGCGCTTCTTCAGCTCCTTCGAAATGCGGACCGAGACGGCCGTCGTCGGATTGGCGCGCAGATGGGCGAGATCGACGATCTCGGGCCGCTCGTCGGGGCCGGGCTCGAATTTCCAGAACCATGCGGCCAGCGAGCCGGCCTCGTCGATGAGTTCGCGGGCGCGTTTGGCGTTGTTGATGGTCGAGACGATCTTGCCGCGGTGGCGGATGATCCCGGCATTGCCAAGCAGGCGCTCGACATCCTGGTCGGTGAAGGCGGCGATCTTGTCGACATCGAAGCCGGCAAACGCCTCGCGGAAATTGTCGCGCTTGCGCAATATGGTCAGCCAGGACAGGCCCGACTGAAAACCTTCGAGGCAGATCTTTTCGAACAGCCGGCGATCGTCGGCGACCGGCCGGCCCCATTCGTGGTCGTGGTAGTGCAGATAATCCGGCAGATTGCCGTGCCAGAAGCAGCGGGCGATGCCGTCGGGACCGGCAAGCAGACCTGTCTTTTCATCCATGGCGGAATTCCGTTCGTGTCTTGGCGTTAACGCGTTTTGACGCTGCCTTTACCGCGGCTTTACCAGATTCCTGAACCGGGCGGTAACCACACCAAAAGCTTTACTGACAGATCGGCATTTTACGCATTCCGATTCATGTTTCGGTTGCCGCTTCGCGCCCAATGTCGGCGAAATCGGGGAGGCTTTGCACCCCGGCATGTTCGACGATCAAGGTGCGTTGCGATGAAGACATTCTTGTTCCCACTGTTCGGCGCCGCGGCCATGCTTGCGGCCGGCGCCGCCAATGCCAACGACCGCTATGCCGAAAGGCCGCCGGTGGTGGTCAGCCCCGACCTTTCGGCGCCCTGGGTGCTGCAGCTCGGCCATGCGCCGGGCATCGTGCGGCAGAGCCGGCAGGAGACGCAGCCGCAACGGCGCTACCGGCGGCTGGCCGAACCGGATCAGCTGCGCACCGCAGCGGTGCAGGCGCCGGCCAAGCGCATGGTGATGCGGCCGCAGATCGACCCGATCTATCTGCCGCAGGAAGTCGCCTATGACGGCCCGCAGAAGCCGGGCACCATCGTCATCGATACGCGAGAGAATTTCCTCTATCTGGTCGGGAAGAACGGCAAGGCGCGGCGCTACGGCGTCGGCACCGGCAAGCCGGGCTTCGAATGGTCCGGCACCCACAAGATCACCAACAAGCGCGTCTGGCCGGACTGGCGGCCGCCGGCGGTAATGATCGCCCGCGAAGCCGCCAAGGGCCGCTATCTGCCGACCTATCTCGCCGGCGGTATGGAAAACCCGCTCGGCGCACGCGCGCTCTATCTCGGCTCGACCGAATACCGCATCCACGGCACCAACCAGCCCTGGACGATCGGCGGCGCGGTGTCGTCGGGCTGCATCCGCATGCGCAACGAGGACGTAGTCGATCTTTACGAACGCGTGAATATCGGAACAACGGTGGTGGTGATATAGTTGCCGCAGCGAATCATCTGGTCTAGAAAGACATTAGCTTTGGCTTTCTGAGGCCAGATGAATGAATAACGGGGGACGGGCCGTGTGGGGATGCGGCCAGTCACGAAAGGGCAGCGCGGCAAGCCGTGCTGCCCTTTTTGTTTCCGCCAACGCCAGCAAGAATTGACGGGAAGATTTTGCCGGCACGTCGCGCCACCGGCATGGCGGTTCGTTTTTCGCACTGCCTTTTCGCCGTTGCTTTGCTATGTGGCGGCTAAAATCCAGATAAAGGCCCCATCCCGATGTCCCTTTCCGACGACAGCCGCTATCTCAGAGGCGGCCCGGTTGCCCAACGCATCATCGCCGGCGTGCGCGAGGACGCGGCGATCGCCACCGCCGAAGGCTTTCCGCCCAAGCTGGTGTCGATCACCGTCGGCGATACCGCGGCGGTCGACGTCTATGTCCGCAACCAGCGCGCCAAGGCGGGGCTTGCCGGTATCGGCTTCGAGGAAAGGCGTTTTCGCGCCGACATCACCGCTGGTGAACTCGAAGCGGCAATCCACGGCCTGAATGCCGATCCGCGCGTCACCGGCATCATCATCCAGCGGCCGGTGCCGGTGCACATTCCGATCAAGACACTGCAGGCGGCGGTGCATCCGCTCAAGGACGTCGAGGGCATGCATCCGGCCTCGATCGGCAACATCGTCTATAACCAGCTCGACCTGGCGCCCTGCACCGCCGCCGCCTCGGTCGAACTGCTCAGGGAAACCGGGCTCGACCTCAAGGGGCTCGAAGTGGTGGTCGTCGGCCATTCCGAGATCGTCGGCAAGCCGATCGCGTTCCTGCTTATGAGCGAAGGCGCGACGGTGACCGTCTGTCACCACATGACGCGCTCGGTGGCGGCACACGCACGCCGCGCCGACGCGCTGTTCGTCGCGGTCGGCAAGCCGCGGCTGATCAAGGCCGACATGGTCAAGCCGGGCGCCGCCGTCATCGATATCGGCATCAATTCGGAAATCGGGCCGGACGGCGAGAGCCGCATCGTCGGCGACGTCGATGCCGAGAGCGTCAGGCATGTCGCGTCGTGGATCACGCCGGTGCCGGGCGGCGTCGGCCCGATCACCGTGGCGATACTGCTGCGCAACACGATGGTGGCGCTCAGCCGCCAGCGCGCCCGCTACCAGGCAACCTACGGCACGGCGGACAGGCTGGCGGCGGAGTAGGCGCCGTCGCATCACTCGGCCGCGATGACCGCCCGGTCGTCGCGAACGCCTTCGGGCTTCGGCCCACCGTAGGCCCAGTCGAGCAGCTTTATCGTATGCACCACCGGCAGCTTGGCGGCAGACGCGATCTGGGTGATGCAGCCGATATTGCCGGTGGCGACGATTTCGGCACCGGTCGCTTCGATATTCCTGACCTTGCGGTCGCGCAACTGAGCCGAAATCCCGGGCTGCAGGATGTTGTAGGTGCCGGCCGAACCGCAGCAGAGATGCCCTTCGCGCGGCTCGCGCACGACGAAGCCGGCACGGGCGAGGAGTTCCTTCGGCTGGCGGGTGATCTTCTGGCCGTGCTGCATCGAGCAGGCCGAGTGATAGGCGACGATGGTGCCCGGTCTACGCACCGGTTCCGGCAGGTCGAGGCTTGCCAGATATTCGGTGATGTCCCTGGCCAGCGCCGAGACGCGCGCCGCTTTGTCGGCATAGGCCGGATCGAGGCGCAGCATGAAGCCATAGTCCTTGATGGTGGTGCCGCAACCCGACGCGGTGATGACGATGGCATCTAGCCCACCCTGGTCGATGGCGCGCGTCCAGGCGTCGACGTTCCGACGGGCGGAGGCCAGGGCAGCGTCCTCGCGTCCCATGTGATGCACCAGCGCCCCGCAGCAGCCCTCGCCCTCGGGCACCACGACCTCGACACCAAGCCGGGTCAGCAGCGAGATCGTCGTGTCGTTGATGCTGGGATCGAGCACCGATTGCGCGCAGCCGGTGAGGATGGCGACGCGGCCATTTTTCTTCGTCCCCTGCCCCGCATGGACGCCCGGCAAGGCCATCGGCGAGCCTGCCGGGACCGACGCCGGTGCGAGCCTCAGCATGGCGCCCAGAGGCCTCAAGGCCTGGATTTTCTCAAACAGGCCGGCGAATGGCTGGCCGAGTTTCGCCAGCTTGAGCGCGGCGCGGAAGCGCGAGGGATAGGGCAGCACGAAGGCCAGCATGGCGCGCGTCAGGCGATCGGCCAGCGGACGCTTGTAGGTCTCCTCGATATGGGCGCGGGCATGGTCGACCAGATGCATGTAGTTGACGCCCGACGGGCAGGTGGTCATGCAGGCGAGGCAGGACAGGCAGCGGTCGATATGGGTGACGATCTGCTTGTCTGCCGGACGGCCGTTTTCCAGCATGTCCTTGATCAGGTAAATCCGCCCGCGCGGTGAATCCAGTTCGTTGCCTAATGTCACATAGGTCGGGCAGGTGGCGGTGCAGAAGCCGCAATGCACACATTTGCGCAGGATCTTCTCCGATTCCGCGACATGCGGATCGGCGAGCTGGGCAGCTGAGAAATTGGTCTGCACGTAAACGAATCCTTACCGTTTGAGCATGATCTTTTCCCAAAACCGGTATCCACTTTTGGGGATCATGCTCATAATCCCAGAAACCAGCTTTCCGGGTTTTTGACCGGCTCGCCGCGCTGTAGCGCCTGCAGGCCGAGAATACAGCGGGCGATGAACCAGACGGCGACGGCAACCATCAGCACGACACCGACGACCACGACCATCAGCAGCGCCGAGATCAGTGCATAGAGCAGGCCGATCCAGAAGGTGCGGATCAGGAATGTGTAATGGCTCTCGACGAAGCCGCCGGCCTTGCCGCGATTGATATAGGCCAGGACGATGCCGACAATGCCGCTGACGCCGATGGCTAGGCCGGCGAGATAGAGGATGTAGATGACCAGCGCATTGGTCGGACCGGGCTCCAGCCAGCGGTCGGTCTGGCGTGACGTACCGTTTTGACCTGGATCGCTCATTGGGCTCCTCCCTCGGTTGCCGGCGAAAGAGTAGCAGAGCCTGCGCCCGGCGCCATCCGGCCGGGATTGAGGATATTCTTCGGGTCGAATTCGGCCTTCAGCCGCGCCGACAGTGCTGCCAGTTGCGGCGCTTGCGGTTCGAACACCGGAACGGCGGCGCGGTGCGAAAGGGTTGCGCGCACCAGCGTCGCATGGCCGCCGCCGTGCCTTCTGATCAGGCCGCGCAACAGGCCGGCCTCGGGATCGTCCTGCTGCATGCGCAGCCAGATCAGCCCGCCCTGCCAATCGTAGAAGGCATCGACCGCGGCCTGCATGCGCAGCGCCAGCACCATAAGGTGGCCCTGCGACGGCGCCATCGAGACGCGCCATACCGGCCTTTCGCTGCCATCGGCGAACGGCGCGCAATCGCGGATATCGCGCCAGACCGAATACGAGACCGAACCCGAAATCTCATGCAGCGGCCCGGCGTTTTTCAGCAGGTCTTTCAGCGCGGCGATGCGGTAGGCGACCGACGGGCCGAAGCCCTCGATGCGCAGCAGCGTCGCAGCATCGCTGCCGAGACTTCCGCCGGCGACCCGCGCGGCGACCCGTTCGGGAAGATGGGCAGCGCTTGACACTTCGGCGCTCGAGCCGAGCGCCAGCGCCATGGCGGCGACGGCATGATCGTCGAGCAGGCCGCGGATCGCGAGCGTGACTTCGGTCTCGGCTGAAGGCAGCACCTTGAAGGTGACATCTGTGAACATCGCCAGTGTGCCCCAGCTGTTGGCCATCAGCTTGGACAGATCATAGCCGGTGACGTTCTTGACCACGCGGCCGCCGGACTTGAAGGCCTCGCCGCGCCCGGAAACGGCCGCTATGCCGAGAATGTGGTCGCGTGCAGCACCGGCCTTCAGCCGGCGCGGCCCGGAAAGGTTCGCGGCGAGTGCGCCGCCGATCGTGCCTCGCCCTGGCTCACCGCCGAGCAGCGGGCCGTAATCCATCGGTTCGAAGGCCAGTTGCTGGCCGTTTTCGGCAAGCAGGCTTTCGATCTCGGCCAGCGGCGTGCCGGCTTTTGCCGACAGCACCAGTTCGGCCGGCTCGTAAAGCATGACGCCGGAGAGTTTGGAAAGGTCGAGCGTATGCTCACTCTGCTGCGGCCGGCCGATGCCGCGCTTGGAGCCGTGGCCGACGATTTCGAGCGGCGAGTCTTCCGCCGCTGCCCAAGCGATGGTGGAGAGGGTTTCCGCGGCGGTTGATGGGGTGAAGGTGGTCATGCGGCGGGTGCGCCAATCGTAAATGAAGAGAAGCCGCGATCCTTCCCACCCCCCTCTGTCCTGCCGGACATCTCCCCCGCAAGGGGGGAGATCGGATGTCGCTTCGGCTTTCGCCAACCACCAACACTTGAAGGCGAGCAGGACGTTGAAGCAGCCAATCTCCCCCCTTGCGGGGGAGATGTCCGGCAGGACAGAGGGGGGTGTTCAAGCGCCAACCCTCAAAACCTCGGAATGTCCGGAAACGCGGTCTGCCCGCGATGCACGTGCATCCGCCCGAGTTCGGCGCATCGTCTTAGCTGCGGAAATACCTTGCCCGGGTTGAGCAGATGGTTGGGGTCGAAGGCGCATTTGACGCGCATCTGCTGGTCGAGGTCGATCTGGTTGAACATTTCGGGCATCAGGTCGCGCTTCTCGACGCCGACCCCGTGCTCGCCGGTCAGGACGCCGCCGACCTTGACGCAGAGCCGCAATATGTCGGCGCCGAAGCTTTCCGCCTTGTCGAGTTCGCCCGGCACGTTGGCGTCATAGAGGATCAGCGGATGCAGATTGCCGTCGCCGGCGTGGAAGACATTGGCGACGCCGAGCCCGTATTTCTCCGACAGTTCGCGCATGCCGGCGAGGACGCGCGGCAGTTCCTTACGCGGGATGGTGCCGTCCATGCAGTAATAGTCGGGCGAGATGCGGCCGACCGCAGGGAAGGCCGCCTTGCGGCCGGCCCAGAAACTCAGCCGCTCCTGCTCCGACTGCGAAATGCGGCATGTGGTCGAGCCGTTCCTGTAGGCAATGGCTTCGACCAGGCCGATCAGGTGATCGACCTCGACACCCGGCCCGTCCAGCTCGACGATCAGCAGCGCCTCGACATCCAAGGGATAGCCGGCCTGGACGAAATCCTCGGCGGCGTGGATGGCCGGGCGATCCATCATCTCCATGCCGCCCGGAATGATGCCGGCGCCGATGATGTCGGCGACGCATTGGCCGGCCTGCTCGCTGGTCGGGAAGCCGATCAGCAGGGCACGCGCCGTCTCCGGCTTCTTCAGGATGCGCACGGTGACCTCGGTGACGACGCCGAGCAGTCCTTCGGAGCCGGTCATCACGCCGAGCAGGTCGTAGCCCTCCGCGTCGAGATGGCTGCCGCCGAGGCGCACCACCTCGCCATTCATCAGCACCATCTCGATGCCGAGCACATTATTGGCGGTGAGACCGTATTTCAGGCAGTGCACGCCGCCGGAATTTTCCGCGACATTGCCGCCGATCGAGCAGGCGATCTGGGAGGATGGATCGGGGGCGTAATAGAAGCCCTCCTGCTCGACGGCGGTGGTGATGCCGAGATTGGTGACGCCGGGCTGGGCGACGACGATGCGGTTCTGAAAATCGATCTCGAGGATGCGGTTGAAGCGGCTCATCACCAGCAGCACCGCGTCCTCCAGTGGCAGCGCGCCGCCGGACAGCGACGTGCCGGAGCCGCGCGGCACGACGCGGATGTTGCGGTCGCTGCAATATTTCAGCACCCGCGAGACCTGCGCCACGGTTTGCGGCAGCACCACGACCAGCGGCAATTGCCGGTAGGCGGTGAGCCCGTCGCTCTCGAAGGCGCGCATTGCATTGGCGGCGTCGACGACGCCCTCGCCCGGCACGATGATGCGCATATCGGCGACGATCTCGTCGCGCCGGCGCATCGTGGCGTCGTCTGGTTTCGGCATGGCAAGGCCGGACATCGACAGCCTCCTTCGATCGACTGGTAAAAATCTTTTACCAGCGACGGCTGTCGGTTGCAAATGCCGCTTTGGCCGGGATAGGAGGCCTGTGGCCGGGACAGCCTTCCGCAGCGGCAATCTGCCGCTGCGCGCCCCGCACTACTCGCCCGGCTGCTTGCCGGGTTCGGAGTGCATGCGGCGGACGCGGCGCACGCCCCACCAGACGAGCAGGACGGCGAGCGGCACCGAGGCGGCGGTGACCATTTCCGGCGCAAAGGCATGGCCGAAGATCGAGGCGCCCTTAGCGACGTAGCCGATGAGGCCGACGACATAGTAGGACACCGCGGCGACCGAGAGCCCCTCCACCGTCTGCTGCAGCCGCAATTGCAGGCGGGCGCGATTGTTCATCGATGCCAAGAGATCGCGGTTCTGCTTCTCGACCTCGACGTCGACCCAGGTGCGCAGCAGCGTGGTAGCACGGGTGAGCTTCGTCGACAGGTTGGCCTGACGCTCCTCGACCGAACGGCAGGTACGCATCGCCGGCGCGACGCGCCGCTGCAGGAACCCGCCCCAGGTGTCGTAGCCGGGCACCGCCTCTTCCTCGAGCGCCTCCAGCCGTTCGCGGACGATGCCGTCATAGGCGCGGCTGGCGCCGAAGCGGTAGAGGCTGGAGGCGGCATCGGCCTCCAGTTCGGCGGCCAGTTCGGTCAAGTCGGCAAGTAGCGTCTGGCTGTCGCGGGTCTCGGCGACCTTCATTTCCAGCGTGGTCTGGGCCAGCCTGTCCTCGATGCGGCGGGCACGCCCCGAAAGCGTCAGCGCTAGCGGCAGGCCGAGCATGGCCAGCGTGCGGTAAGTTTCGATATCGATCAGCCGCTGCGACAGTGCCCCGGTGCGCGCCGGCGTCAGGCCGCGGTCGAGCACCAGCATGCGGGTCAAGCCGTCGCCATCCTGACGGAAATCGGTGACGATGGCCGCGTTGCCGCGCTCGACCAGCGAATAGCACAGGCTGGTCGGGTCGAAACCGGCGATCAGTTTTTCGTTCGCCGGCGTCCATTTGCGGATTTCCAGCCTGATGCCGGAAATCACCATGCCCGGCGGCGAAAACCCGTTGCCGAAGGGTGTGTCTTCTTGCCCCCTGCCGTTTTCGGCGAGCGGGCCTTCCCAGAGATAGGTCGAGAACTCCGTGTGGCGTTCCCAGCGCAACGAGCCCTTGCCCCATTTCATCGCGTGGTGGCGGGCGTGAGGGTCGGGCGCGGCGATGCCGAGGCGTCGCGACAATTCGGAAAGCACGGCCTGATCGACACCGGATCCAGCTTCGGTCATGAAGGATAGTTGCACCAGCACGCGCGGCTTTTCGACCAGCGGCTGCGGCCGCGCGTGGACCTCGCCAAGCGCGCCGGGGCGACCTTCATGCGCCGGAAAACCCATGACGCTGCCGCCCACGGCTTTGGCGCGCAGCTGGAATTCGAGGTTGGAAGGGTCGGCGTCTGGCACGGCTGGTCCCCAGAGCTTTCTGAGCCCTTTGGCAATGATTCCCTCTAGAGCGGTGCATCGTTTCACGGAAACGCCGAACCGCTCTATCTCTTTGATTCTGTGCAATTCCGGACGGAAAACCGTTTCACACTTTTCCTGGAATTGCTCTAGAGGCAATCTCGAGAGGACGCAAACACCAGTTTAGCTCAAGCTGATATGAAGCCGCGGCTGTGAAACCGACCTGGCGCGGGCAAATTGGATAAATAATTTGACCAGTTGGCGACGCTGGCTTTATCTTGCGCGACATCGGTTCAACCCCCAGGCATCCCGTTTGAGCGACATTTTCTCCCGGATCGAGCATTCGCGCACCGCCGACGAGGTGGTGCAGCAGATCGAGAGCCTGATCCTCGAAGGCGTCCTGCGCACCGGCGACCGGCTGCCGGGCGAGCGCGAGCTGGCGCGCCAGTTCGAGGTGTCGCGGCCGATCCTGCGCGATGCCTTGAAGGCGTTGGAAGGGCGCGGGCTGTTGACGACACGGCCAGGCGGCGGCACCCATGTCGCAGATGTCATCGGCCAGCTGTTCACCAAGCCGGTGACCGACTTGATCTCGATGCATCGCAAGGCGGTGACCGACTATCTGGAGTACCGCCGCGAGATCGAGGCGGTGGCGGCGGAATATGCGGCGCGGCGCGCCACATCGGACGATCTGGCGCTGCTCGACCGCATCATGGCACGTATGGACGAGGCGCACCGGACCGGCAATTTCGACGACGAGGCGGAAATCGACGTCGAGTTCCATCACGCGATCTGCGAATGCGCGCACAACATCATCCTGCTGCACACGCTGCGCTCCTGTTATCGGCTGCTGTCGGAAGGCGTGTTCCAGAACCGGCGGCTGGTGTTCAGCGTGCCGGGCGCGCGCGAGGCGCTGCTTTCGCAGCACCGGGCAATCTACGCCGCAGTCAAGGCCGGCGATCCGGCCGCGGCACGGCAGGCGGCGATGGACCACATCTCCTACGTCGAACGGTCGATGGCAGAGGCCGAGCGCAGCGGCGACTGGCAGCGCGTGTCGCGGCTGAGGCTCAGGCAGCGCTCCGAGCCCGGTGACGGTGACCCGGCAAGAAAACAGCCGTAGGCACCGCCCAGAAAATTCAACGACGAACCAGCGACGAACCAGCGGAAAAGATCCATGAGCAGCATTCTCACCATCGCCGACCTCAAGGACCTGGCGCGCCGCCGCGTGCCGAAGATGTTCTTCGACTACGCCGATTCCGGCGCCTGGACCGAAAGCACCTACCGCGCCAACGAAGAGGATTTCCAGAAGATCAAGTTCCGCCAGCGCGTGCTTGTCGACATGGACAACCGCTCTCTGGAATCGACCATGATCGGCGAGAAGGTGACGATGCCGGTGGCGCTGGCGCCGACCGGCATGACCGGCATGCAGCATCCGGACGGCGAGATGCTGGCGGCGCAGGCTGCGGAAGAATTCGGCGTGCCGTTCACGCTGTCGACGATGAGCATCTGCTCGATCGAGGACGTCGCATCGGTGACCAGGAAGCCGTTCTGGTTCCAGCTCTATGTGCTGCGCGACAAGGATTTCGTCTTCGATTTGATCGACCGCGCAAAAGCGGCGAAATGTTCGGCGCTGGTGCTGACGCTTGACCTGCAGATCCTCGGCCAGCGCCACAAGGATATCCGCAACGGGCTTTCGGCGCCGCCGCGAATGACGCCGAAGCACCTCTGGCAGATGGCGACAAGGCCGCGCTGGTGCGTCGGCATGGCCGGGACAAAGCGCCGAAGCTTCCGCAACATCGTCGGCCATGCCAAGGGCGTCGGCGACCTCGCCTCGCTATCGTCGTGGACGAAGGAGCAGTTCGATCCGCATCTGTCGTGGAAGGACGTCGCCTGGATCAAGGAGCGCTGGGGCGGCAAGCTGATCCTGAAAGGCATACTCGACAAGGAAGATGCGCTGATGGCCGCCAGAACGGGCGCCGACGCCATCATCGTTTCCAACCATGGCGGCCGCCAGCTCGACGGCGCCTCGTCATCGATCATGGTACTCGAAGAGATCGCCGATGCCGTCGGCGACACGATCGAGGTGCATATGGACGGCGGCATCCGTTCCGGCCAGGACGTGCTCAAGGCACTGTGCCTCGGCGCCAAGGGCACCTATATCGGCCGGCCTTTCCTGTACGGACTCGGCGCACTCGGCAAGGAAGGGGTTACCAAGACGTTGGAAATCATCCGCAAGGAGATGGACATAACGCTGGCACTGTGTGGAAAGCGTCTGGTCACCGACATGGGCAAGGATCAGCTTCGGCGCTAAAGTCCCGTGACGGCATGACCACGGAGGCGACGCAGGCATTGACGGAGCCCGGCATCAGTTTCTACGAGGCGCGCGGACCGCAAGGCATGCGCCTTTACGCGATCGGCGATGTGCACGGCCGGCTCGACCTGCTGACCTCCATGCACCGGCGGATCGAGGCGGAGCTCACTCAAAGGCCGTCGACCGATTGGCGCGTGATCCATCTCGGCGACTATGTCGACCGGGGCCCGGACTCCAGGGGCGTCATCGATTTCCTGATCGACGCGCAAAGACGCGATCCGCGTCACCTGATGCTGGCCGGAAATCATGATCTCGGCTTCCTCGATTTTCTCGATGTCCCCGACCCGGACGGCCTGTTCATGCGCTATGGCGGCATCCAGACGGCGCTGTCCTATGGCGTGTCGCTCAGTGGGAGCAGCGCCTGGTTTGGCCGCGCCGATGCGGCATTGCGGCAAGGGCACGCCGCACTGGTCGAGGCGGTGCCGCAGAACCATGTCGAGTTCCTGGGCTCGCTGCCCTTTTCAGTGACGTTCGGCGATTTCTTCTTCTGCCATGCCGGCATCCGGCCTGGCATTGCGCTGGAAAGCCAGAGCCCGCAGGACCTGATCTGGATCCGCGAGGTCTTCCACGATCACACCGGTCTTCATCCCAAGATCGTGGTGCACGGCCATACGCCGGTGCCCAAGCCCGAGATCACAGGCAACCGCGTCAATGTCGACACCCTCGCCTGGCAGTCGGGAAACCTCACCGCGCTCGTCGTGGACGGCACGGACAAGCGGATCATGACGGTGGCCGGCGAGAGGGCCTAGGCCGTGCTGCCATGCGGCCAAGGCTCAGCCTATCGCCCGGGTAGACTCGCGGACGACCAGGTGAGGCTGATGGATGTCCCATGCACCTGTGGCAACTTCCTTCTGGGTGATCTGCCTTAACAACATTTCGACGGCGCGGCGCGCCATGGACAGGATCGGCGTAACCACCACGGTTGGCGCCGGGTCCAGGACAGCAGCGAATTCCAGATCGTCGATGCCGACGATCGAAAGGTCGGCCGGCACTTTGATCTTCAGTTCGCGCACCGCGAACAGGATCCCAAGCGTCATCAGGTTCGAGATCGCTATCAGCGCCGTCGGCCGGTCACGGCGCTGGAGAAGCTCGATCGCCCGGTCATGCGCCTGGGTTTGATCGAAATTACCGGCGAGCTGAAGGCCCGGTTCAACCGGCACTCCATGCTCGGCGTGCGCCTGGAGGTAGCCGCCAAGACGATCGTCGTTGGTCGCCAGTCCGGCGATGCCGGTGATGATGCCGATTCTGCGATGCCCAATGCCAAGGAGATGGTCGGTGGCGAGCCGCCCTGCCTCGATGTTGTCGGTCTTGATCACGTTGTAGGGCAATCCCTCGACAAACATGTCGAGCAACACAGCCGGCACCTGGATCTGGTCGACGAGGCGGCTGCCGTGTTCGGCATCGGAGCGCGTGGGAATGATGACAAGCCCGGCCACGCGCTGGACGCGCAGCATCTTGAGCACCTGGCTCTCGCGCTCCGAATCCTGTCCGGTCGAGTAGACCACCGTCATGTAACCCGCGATAAGGCAGATATTCTCGATTTCCCGGGCAACCGCCGCGAAATGCGGGTTGGCGATGTTCGGCACGACGAGGCCGATGAGCTGCGAATTCCCGCTCCTGAGCGAGCGGGCAGCGCCGTGCGGCACGTAACCGACCGCGGCAATCGCCTTGTTGACCTTCTCGATGACCTGCTCGCTGACCGGAGCCGAGCGGTTGAGAACCGCCGACACGGTGGAGATCGCGACGCCGGCGCCACGCGCTACGTCCTTGATCGTCGCCATGCAACTGCCCCGCCCATCTGATTGCCCCTTCATCTCATTGCACTTGCCAACCACTCTCGCCTGCGTAATACTCGAAACGTTTCGTGCTTACAATCAAGCTGCCGACGACCGGTCAGGGAGGATTTGGAGCGGTTCGTATTCGAAACGTTTCGACAGCAGATTGATGTATAGCGCGTCGGGAGAACGCAAGGGAGGATTTCAATGATCAAATTGTCACGGCGTACGCTTTTGCTGTCGTCGGCCGTACTTGCCGCCGGAGCGGGAATGAGGGGCGCATTCGCACAGTCCGACCAGACCGCGACCCTGAAGCTTCAGGGCTTCGGCAGCGATGCGGAGCTTTCAGCCGTCACCAACGCGGTTGCTCGTTTCAACAAGAAATATCCCAACGTCACGGTCGACATCTCGATGGACCCGATCTCGAACGGCTGGGGAGATTACGTGACGCGGGTGATAAGCGAATTCAACGCGGGCAGCGCGGCCGATGTTTACGGCACCGCCATCGAGACCTTCCAGGCTTTTTCGTCGCGCGGCCTGTGGCTCGGCCTCAACGATTTCGTATCCGCCAATTCCGGCTTCTCTGACTTTGCGCCCAGCCTGTTCGCACAAGCCTCGTACAAGGGGGAAATCCATTACATCCCCATCGGCTGGAACAACATCATGATCAATTACAATCGCGATCTCTTCGACAAGGCCGGGATTGCCTACCCCAAGCAGGGCTGGACCTGGGAGGAATTTCGCGAGGTCGCCAAGGCGCTCACCGTCAAGGACAGCGCCGGCAATGTCAGCGAGTTCGGCTACGAGGTGCCGAACCAGAACTTCTTTATCCAGCCCTGGTTCTTCAGCAACGGCACCGGCGTGCTCAACGACGACTGGACGGCCTCGAACATGCTCGATCGCAAGGTTGCCGAAAGCCTGCAGTTTCTCCACGACCTGATCCATGTCGACCGTGTTTCGCCCATCCCGGGCAAGGAGACCATGGACAATCAGTTCATGGCCGGACAAGTGGCGATGATCAGCCGTGGTCACTGGATCGTGCAGAACGCCAAGACCAACAAGGTCAACATGGACATCGCCATTCCACCGAGCAAGGAAAGCGACACGACGGTCATCGGTTTCGGCGCTTACGCCATCTCGAAGGCAACGGAGCAGCCGGATCTGGCCAAGGCGCTGGTGCTCGAACTGACCAGCGAGGAAACGCAGAAGGAAGAGGGCGAGAAGGGCGGCGGCGTGCCGGGACGCAAATCCGCGGCGGAGACGGCTGCGTTCCTGTCATTCCCGCCCAGTGCGGCGCTGTACTACCAGACACTGCCCCACACCAAGGCGGTGCCGTCTCCAGCCAACTTCCAGGAAGTCGAGAAGATCTTCATCCGCAATTACACCGCAATGATGGCAGGCGAGGTATCGATCGCGGATGGCTGCAAGCAGGCCGATGCCGAACTCAACGAGTCTTTTGCCCGCCTCAAATAGAGGTTGGCCTGAGAACCCCATGCCCTCCCCGGCGCTCTGCTTCACCGACGCGGACGGCGTCGGGCGTAGCGCGCCGATCTCCTCAACACCTGAATGCCAGAGGACTTTGTGGCAAAAATGATTGCGAAGCGGCAGGGTTTCGATCTGGCCCGCGCCCAGGCACTGACCGGGTATCTGTTCGTGCTGCCCACTTCGGTGCTCTATCTCACTTTCGTCCTGATGCCGGTTATCATCACTTTCATCTTGAGCTTCAGCTATTACGACCCGATGCTCGGTTCGCGCTGGGTCGGCTTCGATAACTTCACCCGCTTCTTCACCAATCCGCGTTCGCTGCGGATCTTCTGGAACACCCTGCGCTTCGCCTTCTTCGCGGTCACCTTCAATGTATCCATCGGCCTGCTTTTGGCCGTGGCCCTCAATCGTGCGATGCCAGGCTGGCTGCTCTATTTCTTCCGGCTCGCCTTTTTCATGCCGGTTATCATCGCCGTCGCCTTCGTCTCGATCGTATGGAGCTATTTCTTCGCCGACGACCTCGGCGTCATCAACTATTTCCTGCGTCTCTCCGGCATCCGGCCGGTGCATTGGCTGACCGACAGCAACAACGCCATGATGTCCATCATCATCATGGACGTCTGGAAGAATACCGGGTTCTTCATGGTCATCTTCATCGCCGCGCTGCAGGGTGTGCCGAAGAGCATCACCGATGCGGCACTGATGGATGGGACGCCTGCCTGGCGAACGTTCTTCCGCATCATCCTGCCGTATATTTCGCCGGTCGTGTTCTTTGCCATCGTCTACGCCTCAATCGGCGCCCTGCAAGTCTATGAATCGATCGTCATCCTTACGCAGGGCGGGCCGGGGGACAGCACGCGATCGCTTTCGATCCTCATCGTCGAAGAAGGTTTCGGCAGTTTCCAGATCGGTTACGCCGCAGCCATTTCGGTGGTGATGACAGTGATCATCCTCATCATAACGGCGATCCAGCAACTGCTGTCGCGCAAATGGGTGCAGCAATGAGCGCCGCCTCGGCCCTGCAGACGCGCGCGGCCAAGCGCTGGATCGATGCGGCGATCATCGCGGTGATGGCGGCTCTCGCCGTCGGCATGCTGCTGCCGTTCTTCTGGTTGTTCTCGATGTCGTTTCGCCCGGTGGCCGAAGCCTACAAGCTGCCGCCGAGCTTCCTGCCGCCCAGCCTCGATTTCGCCAACTACGCGCGTGTGCTGGCATCGCGCGTGCCGTTCCTGCAGATCTATGCCAATTCGCTGCTGGTGGCGGTCGTGGTGACAATCGGCCAGCTCGTCACCTGCACGCTTGCCGCCTTCGCCTTTGCCCGCCTCAGCTTCCGGGGTCGCGACGCGCTGTTCTTCATCCTGCTCGTCGGCCTGATGTTTCCGGCCCAGGTGACGATCCTGCCGATCTATCTCGGCTACGCTCGGACAGGGCTGATAAACCGGCCGATCGGTCTTGCGCTCATGTACCTCACCTCGAGCTTCGGCGTGTTCTTGATGCGTCAGTTCATGCTGAGCCAACCCAAGGCGCTCGAAGAGGCCGCGCTGATGGACGGCGCCGGCTATTTCAAGATTTTCTGGCGCATCTCGCTGCCGCAGTTGCGGCCGGCGTTGTCGGCGCTCGGCATCATCACCTTCACGCAGACCTGGAATTATTATTTCCAGGCCCGTGTGCTGCTCGGCAAGGAGCAGTCGATGACGCTGCCGGTCGCCATGGATGTTCTGCGCGGCTACCTGGCGGCGGGCAATCTCTCGCTGGTCATGGCCGCCATGAGCATGTCGATCCTGCCGGTCGTCCTGCTGTTTCTCATCGCCCAGAGATTTGTGATCGAAGGGATCACGATGAGCGGGATCAAAAACTAGAACTGTCATGCCAGTCGAGGAAATACTCATGTGGGACGACCTTGTATCCATCGATCCGCGCTTTGCCTACAAGGGCGAGCGCACCCGTTACATTGCGTTTCCATTGGGTGGAATCGGCTCCGGCGGCTTCTCGATCTCGGGAAGCGGGCGACTGATCGACTGGTCGATCCGCAACCGCCCGGCGCTGCAGGGCTACAACGGCTATTCGCATTTCGCCATCAAGGCGGAAAGAGGCGGCGAACTGGTCGACGCGCGCGTTCTCAACGGTCCTTATGATCTCAATCCGTCCGGCGCACCCGGCCTGCGCAAGATGTTTGACGGTTTTGGCCATGGTGCCAACCGGCAGACGCTGGTCGGTGTGCCGCATTTCAAGGAGGTCGATTTCTACGGCCGCTTTCCCACCGCCGATCTGGTGTTCAATGACGAGCGCTTCCCCGGCGCCGTCCGCCTGACGGCGCTGTCGCCGTTCATCCCTCACAACGATCACGACAGTTCGATGCCGGTTGCCATGTTCGAGTTCGAACTCGTCAACGACACCAAGGACGAACTGACCTACACGCTGGCCGGGACGCTGGGGAACTATGGCTCCAACAGCGGCATCCATACATTCGAGCGGCAGGACGGCCTGAGCACGCTGCGCCTCACATCGTCCGACCAGACGCTGAAGCCGGCGGATCGCGGCGACCTGACCATCGCCACCGACGCGGCCGATGTCGACCACACCGATTATCATTATCGCGGCCAATGGTTCGACAATTTGGCCGTATTCTGGAAAGAATTCGCGCGTCCCGGGCGGCTGCCCGAGCGGCGCTACGACCAGCCTCGAACGTCCAGGCATATGAGCCTGCAGCCCGAACACGGCACCTTGGCGGCGCGCGTCACGGTTCCGGCCGGCGGGCGAAAGAAGGTGCGCTTTGTCATATCCTGGAATTTTCCGATCGGCGACATCTATTGGGCATTCCGCACCTCGCCCGATGCGCCGATCCCGGATCGCGAAACGCCGACCTGGCGCAACTACTATGCCAACCACTGGGCAGGCTCAGAAGCGAGCGCACGCGATGCGCTGCGTCGCTGGGATGCGCTCGCCGGTGAGACCATGGCCTTCCGGGACAGTATCTTCGGCTCGACATTGCCGGCCGAGATCAAGGATGCCGCAACCGCGACGCTTGCGCTCCTGCGCACCGCGACGGTGATCCGGCTGGAGGGCGGTGAGATCTGGGCGTGGGAAGGCCAGCACACCCAGGACGGCTCCTGCGAGGGAACCTGCACGCATGTCTGGAACTACCAGCAGGCGCTGGCGCATCTGTTCCCAAAGCTGGAGCGCACGCTGCGCGAGACCGAATTCACCTACAACCAGCTGCCCACCGGCGGCCTTACTTTTCGCCAGAAGCTACCGCTCGGCGCCGGTTTTGACATCATCGGCCCCTGCGCCGACGGGCATTTCGGCGCGGTGATCAAGACCTATCGCGACTGGAAGCTGTCGGGCGATACAGAATGGTTGAGACGCTACTGGCCGAATATCCGGCGTGCGGTCGAATATGCGTGGAGCGAGGATAATCCGGACCGCTGGGATCCGGATGAATCAGGCGTTCTTTCCGGCCGTCAGCACCAGACCCTCGACATGGAACTTTTCAATCCGAACTCCTGGCTTGGCTCGATGTATGTGGCGGCGCTGCTTGCGGCATCTGAAATGGCGACGGCGCTGGGCGAGGCGGATTTCGCCGATAGATGCGGCAATCTCGGTCGGAACGGCGCAAGCTACATCGACGAGAAGCTGTTCAACAGCCGTTGGTTCGTCCAGGACATCGATCTTTCCGACAAAAGCGTGCTGGCGCCGTTCGACGTCGGCCGCAAGGCCGGCGTACTCGCCGACGGTTTCATGGAGACCTATTGGTCGGACGAGTATTCCGAGCTGAAATACCAGATGGGCGAAGGCTGCGTCACCGACCAGATCCTCGGGCAATGGCACGCCGAGGTGGCGGGGCTGGGCGGCTTCCTCGATGACCGCAAGGTCGAGGCGGCGCTCAAGGCGGTGCACGCCAACAATTTTCGCCCGAGCCTCGAGAACCACTTCAACCCAGGCCGAAACTATGCGTATGAGGACGAGGGTGGATTGCTGGTGGCGACCTATCCCGAAGGTGTGCGCCAGCCGATGGTTGCAGCACCTTATGCCGAGGAGGTATGGACCGGCATTGAATATATGGCGGCCTCCCACATGATCATGCGCGGGCTGATTGACGAGGGCCTGAGCATCGTTCGCGCCGCTCGCGACCGGCACGACGGCTCGCGCCGCAATCCCTGGAACGACATCGAATGCGGTTCCTATTATGCCCGCTCCATGTCCGCATGGCAGTTGGTCAACGCCTGGGCGGGCCTCAGCGCCGACCTCGTCGCAGGGCGCATCAGCTTTGCGCCCAAGGACCGGGGCGACTACACGGCGTTCTGGTCGGCCGGCAACGCCTTCGGCGAACTGAGCCGCAAGGCTGGAGAGCTGACGCTCGCGGTGCTTGGCGGCAGCCTCGACATCTCTGAAATTGCCGTTGCCGGTCTTGGCGTGCATCGGCTTCCGGAGCGCCGGGCAATCGGCACGGGAGCGCGCCTGGTCCTGCAATTTGGGTCCGGAACCCCGGCGGTGGCATGATGGCTGCGATTGAACTCAGGGATGTCAGGAAAAGCTTCCAGGCGCTCGAGGTGATTCACGGCATCAACCTGGCGGTCGACGAAGGCGCGTTCACGGTGTTCGTTGGCCCCTCGGGCTGCGGCAAGTCCACTCTGCTCAGGATGATCGCCGGCCTTGAAGAGATAAGTTCAGGAGAGATCCGCATCGACGGCAAGCGCTGCGACCACCTGCTGCCGTCGGCGCGCGGCATGGCCATGGTTTTCCAGTCGTATGCGCTTTACCCCCACATGAACGTCGCGCAAAACCTGCGTTTCGGCCTGGAGAACCTCAAGCTGCCGAAACCGGAGATCGACGCGCGGGTGGCCAAGGCGGCGGGTATCCTGGAGATTGCGCATCTGATGAAGCGGCGGCCAAGCCAGCTGTCCGGCGGGCAGAGCCAGCGCGTCGCCATTGGTCGTGCGATTGTCAAGGAACCGAAGGCGTTTCTGTTCGACGAGCCGCTGTCCAACCTCGATGCCGAGCTGAGGGTAAAGATGCGTGGTGAGCTTGTGTCATTGCACCGCCGGCTCGGCTCGACGATGATCTATGTCACGCATGACCAGGTCGAAGCCATGACCATGGCCGACCAGATAGTGGTCCTGCGAGACGGGGCGGTCGAGCAAGTGGGATCGCCCATCGACCTTTATGCCCGCCCCGCCAATCAGTTCGTCGCCGGCTTCCTCGGCGCACCGCAAATGAACTTTGTCCAAGGCAAGATTGGCAGGCTGAACGGCTCCTTGGGCCTGACACTTGGCGAGGGCGTGACCGTTGCGCTGCCCGGCCGCAGTGTCGAGTTGCCGGACGGCACACCTATAACGATCGGCGTCCGCCCCGAACATGTCGAGATAGGCAGCGGGCCGCTCAAGGCCCGGATCGAGACGACAGAAATCCTCGGTTCGGAAACCGTAATCCATGCACGACTTGACTCGGGGCTGGGCTTCACCGTGACGCGACGGGGAATATCCGGCGCCAAAGCCGGCGAGGATTTGTCGCTTGCGCTGCCCGCCGCCTTTGTTCACCTGTTCGACGACAAGGGCATGGCGGTCGGCGCAACGTCGGACTGGCGCAGCGACTATGTGAGGTGACGTCGATCAGAGCTCGAAGTCATTCGTCGACTGACGTCCAAAGTGGGTGACGTCCGGAGCGGGATCCATCCAAATTGAATCGGGATCCTACGCAGTTGCCGCATTTCTGGGACGCCAAGTGAGTCCGCTTGGCTGCAAAAGCTCTAGCGAAGCGCGGCGGTGACGCCGTAGCCGTCGACGGCATTGTGGTCGTTGGCCGCGTCGGCGGAATAAATACCGAGGCCGCACAACACGATAGCCGACAACATGACAAAGGACAAAAAGGCTGCTTTCACGGACGTCATCTCTTGTTGAGCTTCCTGCATCTATGCACGAGCGGGTTACCAATGCGTTGAAACGCAAAACACGTCGCAAATGTCTGACGGTTTCGCGCTTCTAGGTATGTTCTGTATCGGCGGTGTGTCGCGCGGGTCACAGGAAAGGTTCATCGCGGTTGCACGCAAGATGCAGAGCGGGCGCCTTTTAGGCTGGCCGACAGACACAGGCCAAGGATGAAACGCGTTATCCCCGGAGGATTTGCCCCCGCGTGCCAAATATGCAACGTCGCCAACTACGCTGACTGTATGAGCCGTCAGATCGTCGCCACCCAGGCGCGGGCGATGGCCAGGCCGGCGGCATCGGCTTGCGGTCCGTTGCGGGCCATTTCATCGTCGAGCCGGACGGCCCATTCCGGATTGCGTTCGGCGATCAGCGGTGCGAAGGACGTGCTCCAGTCGCGAACCATCGGCCGGTCGGCCTCGAAATGGAACTGGAAGCCGTAGACGGCGCGGCCGATGCGGAACGCCTGGTTCTCGGCGACGGCGTTGCCAGCCAGTCGCACGGCCCTCTCGGGCAAGACAAAGGTGTCGTCGTGCCATTGGAAGATCGGGAATTTTTCGGGCAAGGCGGCGAGCACCGGATCGGCCTGCGCCGCCGCGGTAAGCGCGACCTCCTGCCAGCCGAATTCCGAGGCACCGCCTATCTGGTTCTCGCCGCCAAAGGCGCGCGCTACCAACTGGCTGCCAAGGCAGATGCCGAGCACCGCGCGATCCCTCTCGCCAAAGTCGCGCGTCAGATCGAGCAGACCCGCGAAATAAGGACAGAGCTCGTCGTCCAGCGCATTCTGGGCGCCGCCGAGCACCACCATAGCGTCATGCTCGCCGCTAGCTTGCGGCAGCGCGTCGCCGCGATAGGGCCGGCGCAGGTCGATATCGGCGCCCGCCTCGACCAGCGCCGCGCCGATCTGGCCAAGGCCCTCATTGTCGAAGTTCTGGACCACCAAGACCCGCATCGAAACCTGCTGACATTAAATTGATGCAACGAGCGATATCATGGCGCCAGCATTGCAGCCAACAGGGAACGCCTATGCCACTGCAAAACCGGGTCGATCCATTCGGCGCCATCCATGCCGTACCGGAGCGCGGCCTGTTCATGGGCAATCGCGGCATTATTCACGACCCCGAGACGAGAACGCTGTTGAAGAAGCGCTGGGCGCTGCAAGCCTGGATCATCTGCGCCTGCGAATACGGCGACGTGCGGCGCGAGCCGATGGGGCGCAACCGGCAAAGCGACGACCAATTGGGCGGCAAGGCCGGCTGGACCGAGCTGTTTTTCCTCGACGAGGTGACGGCACTTGCCGCCGGGCACCGCCCCTGCTTCTTCTGCCGGCGCGAGCGAGCCAGGGATTTTGTCCGGCGTTTCGGCGACGCCTTCGGCATTGCCGAGCCACGCGCGCCGCAGCTCGACAAGCGCCTGCACAAGGAGCGGCTGGCATCGGGCGGACAGGCGCCGAGACTGAAACCGGAGGCGCTTGCGGACTTGCCTGACGGCACGATGATCTCGTCGGGAAACAGGACGTACGCCCTGTTTGACGGCGCCGCGCTGCCCTGGAGTTTCGGCGGCTATGGCGAACCGGTGGGGTTCGGCGGTTTTACCGACAGTCCAATCCGCGTGCTCACGCCGGCGACAACTGTTTCGGTGCTAAGGCAGGGCTACGAGCCTGTCTGGCATCCTTCCGCCGAGGCTTGACGACGAGGGTGACGTTGCCGCATTCCTCGGCGATGCGCGCCAATTACAAGATGCAGCGGCTGTTCGTGCCGGACGAGCTTGGACCGGACATCGAGTTCGACGTCGGCCCGCAGCAGAGCCATTATCTCTCGCATGTGCTGCGGCTCGGCGAAGGCGCCGAAATTCTGGTCTTCAATGGCCGCGACGGCGAATGGTCGGCGGCAATCGCCGCGAAATCGAAGAAGGCGGTGCGCCTGAAGATGATGGAACTGCAGCGGCCGCAGCCGCCGCTGCCCGATCTCGTCTATTGCTTCGCGCCGCTGAAGCAGGGGCGGCTCGACTACCTCGTGCAAAAGGCGGTGGAGATGGGCGCCGGCATCCTGCAGCCGGTCATCACCCAGCATACGCAAGTGGCAAAACCAGGCATCGAGCGCCTGCGCGCCAATGTCGTCGAGGCGGCCGAACAATGCGGCATATTGGCGGTGCCGGAGCTGCGCGAAGCGGAAAAATTCGAGCGCCTGCTCAGCAACTGGGACCGAGAGCGGCGGCTGATCTTCTGCGACGAGGACGCATCGACCAACAATCCCCTGCCCGCATTGCAGGCGGTGCGGGAGGGAAAGCTCGGTCTGCTGGTCGGACCGGAGGGCGGCTTTTCCGACGATGAACGCAGGATGCTGAGAGCGCTGCCCTTCGTTACCGCCATTCCGCTCGGGCCGCGCATCCTGCGAGCGGATACGGCGGCGGTGGCAGCTTTGGCGCTGATCCAGGCGACAATCGGGGATTGGTGATCAATTCCCGTTACCCTCTGGCTCAGGATTTTTCGCTTGATCGGCTACTGACATTTCGTCCATCTAGCGCCGGCAGTGGCCGCGTGTCCTTTCGGGCGCGCAAAGGACGCTGTAGCATTTGATTGGGCACCTGATCCCTTCCGAAAATCGAAGCCGATTTTCGGGGTCATGTGCGGAGGGCTATTATGGCGCGCGATACTACCGATTTCCGGCCGATCGAAGGCGTCGACGAACTCGTCGAGCACCTGGCCGAAGGCAACAAGCCGCGCGACAAATGGCGCATCGGCACCGAGCACGAGAAATTCCCGTTCTATGTCGACGGCAATGCGCCGGTGCCCTATGGCGGCGAGCGCGGCATTCGCGCCATCCTCGAAGGCATGCAGGACAAACTCGGCTGGGACCCGATCATGGATGCCGGCCGCATCATCGGCCTGGTCGAGCCGACCGGCCAGGGCGCGATTTCGCTGGAACCCGGCGGCCAGTTCGAACTTTCCGGCGCGCCGCTGGAGACGATCCACCAGACCTGCCGCGAAGGCAATGCGCATCTGGCGCAGGTGCGCGAGATCGCCGAACCGATGGGCATCCGCTTCCTCGGCCTTGGCGGCAGCCCGAAATGGTCACTGGCCGAGACGCCGAAGATGCCGAAGTCGCGCTACGAGATCATGACCCGCTATATGCCCAAGGTCGGCACCAAAGGTCTCGACATGATGTACCGGACCTGCACGATCCAGGTGAACCTCGACTTCGAGAGCGAAGCCGACATGCGCCGCAAGATGCAGGTGTCGCTGAAGCTGCAGCCGCTGTCGACGGCGCTGTTTGCCAACTCGCCCTTCACCGAAAGCCGGCCGAACGGCTTGCAGAGCTGGCGCGGCGAGATCTGGCGCGACACCGACAATCAGCGCTCCGGCCTGCTCGAATTCTGCTTCTCGCCCGATTTCGGCTTTGCCGACTATGTCGAATGGGCGCTCGACGTGCCTATGTATTTCGTCATCCGCGACGGCCAATACCATGACATGACGCACATCACCTTCCGCCAGTTCATGACGGGCGCCGCCCGCAACGAATTGCCGGACGGGCTGCCGACGATGGGCGATTGGGCGAACCATCTGTCGACGCTGTTCCCGGACGTGCGGCTGAAGCGCTTTCTCGAAATGCGCGGCGCCGATGGCGGGCCGTGGCGGCGCATCTGCGCGCTGCCGGCCTTCTGGGTCGGGCTGCTCTACGATGCGGCGGCGCTCGACGCCGCCAAGGCACTGACCTCGAGCTGGAGCTACGACGAAGTGCTGGCAATGCGCAACGCGGTGCCGGAACAGGGCATTTCGGCGCCCTTCCGCAACACGACGTTGCGCGAGATCGCCCGCGACGTGCTCGTCATCTCGCGCATGGGACTGAAGAACCGCGGCCGCAAGAACCGCGACGGCTATGACGAGACCTCGTTCCTCAACACGCTGGACGAGGTCGTCGCGCGCGGCACGACCAGCGCCGAAGAGATGCTCTCGGCCTACCACACACGCTGGGGCGGCTCGATCGAGCCGGTGTTCATGGAATACGCGTATTAACGCTTCGCTATCGGCTTGGCCGATGGTCCGGCAAATTCGCTTCAATCAGTGATGGAAACGAACTAGGCTTCTCCAACGAGGATTTTCCCGGAGGAGAAAACAATGCCTTCCTTGTTCGATATTCTGGCACAGGCCCAGAACGGCAACGGCATGCAGGCGCTGGCCCAGCAGTTCGGGCTGTCGCAGCAGCAGACGCAGGCGGCGGTCGCGGCGCTGCTGCCGGCCTTTTCGCAGGGCCTGAAGCGCAATACGTCCGATCCTTATGGACTCGGCTCCTTCATGACGGCGATGGCCAGCGGCCAGCACGCCAAATATTTCGAGGATGCAAGCCGGGCCTTCTCGCCGCAGGGCCTCGATGAAGGCAACGGCATTCTCGGCCATTTGTTCGGCTCGAAGGACCTGTCGCGGGCCGTCGCCAGCCAGGCCGCCCAGGCGAGCGGCGTCAGCCAGCAGGTCCTGCAGCAGATGCTGCCGGCAATCGCCTCGATGATGATGGGCGGGCTGTTCAAGCAGACCACCAACCAGCTGGGCGGACAGATGCATGCGGCAGGCAGTGGCGGCAATCCGCTTGGCGAGCTCATCGAGCAGATGATGCGGCAGGCGGGCGGCGCCCAGGCGCCGGCCCCTCAGCCTGCAGGCCCCACGGATAACCCGCTCGGCAAGATGCTGCAGGACATGTTCGGCGGGCAGCAGCCGCAACAGACGCAGAGCCCTTACGGCGACAACCCGCTCGGCAAAGTGCTGCAGGACATGTTCGGCGGCGGGCAGCAGCCGCAAAGCCAGCCGCAGCAGACACAGAGCCCTTATGGTGACAATCCGCTCGGCAAAGTACTGCAGGATATGTTCGGCGGCGGCGTACCACAGCCGCAGCAGCCGCAGAACCAGCCCCAGCAAACACAGAACCCTTATGGTGACAATCCGCTCGGCAAAGTACTGCAGGACATGTTCGGCGGTGGCGCACCGCAGTCTCAGCCGCGTCAGGCGCCGCAGCAGCCCCAGGCGCCGCAGCCGCAGGCCAATCCGAGCGGCAGGCCGAGAAATCCGTTCGACGACCTGTTCGGCAAGATGTTCGAGACGGGCGCCCAGCAGCGCGACGACTACCAGAAAGGCATGGAGTCGATCTTCGACCAGTTCAAGCAGGGCATGGGCCGGCGGTAGAACCTGTTCCATCCCGATAAAAATCGCGATGGGGCTCTGTCAGTGCCGCCCAAAAAGAAAGCCCGGTCCTGGGAGGACCGGGCAGCGCGCAGGCTGGCCGGGGGGATCCGGCAGGGAGTGGGGAGCCTGCGTAACTTGGTGGCGTCGTGCCTCAAAAAGGTTCAACGCGCCCGAACGACGAAATCACGCGATCACACCACCTTGCGGGCAAGATCCTCGATCGTTTCGGCGCGCTCGACCGCGATGACGCGAAGCCGTTCGGTAGGATCGCGGCCAAAGGGCACACCGACAGCGACGTGCAGGTCGGCGCGGGTCAGGCCGATGTCGGCGAGCTCGGCATCCGACATCTCGCCGAGGCGATAAAAGGCGCGGCGGTTTTTCCAGGCGCGGTAAACATTGGCAGCGGCATTGGCCACGCGCGTCGCAACGGCCGGACGCGAAGTGATGCGCGAGGTCTCGGTAGCGAAATCAAACGTAGCCATGTCGGTCTCCTTCACATTCGAACGGGCGAAACCGGTCGATCGGGCGCTGGCGACAGCGGCCGTTCCGGCTTCGATTCACATGCCTTCATGTGGACAATCGGAATTTGCCATGGCGCGATTGATTAATCCAACGAATGTTTCTAATCTTTAGCATCAGCATCAATGATGGATTAGGCCAATGAAAGCGCCGCTCGATCTCGATCAGTTGCAGACCTTCATCTCGATTGTCGACACCGGCAGCTTTACCCGCGCGGCGGAAGCGGTGCATCGGACCCAGTCTGCGGTGTCGATGCAGATGCGGCGGCTGGAGGAACGGATCGGCAAGCCGCTGTTCGAAAAAGACGGCCGCACCAACAGGCTGACCGAGGAGGGCGACCGGCTGCTCTCCTACGCAAGGCGGCTGCTTTATCTCAACAAGGAAACACTGGCCGCATTCGACGACCGCCGGCTCGAAGGCACCATCCGCATCGGCACGCCGGATGACTATGCCGATCGCTTCCTGCCCGAGATCATGGCGCGGTTTGCCCGTTCCAACCCGCATGTCGAACTGACCGTTATCTGCGAGCCGACGCCGGGACTGGTCGAACACATCAAGCGCGGCAATCTCGACCTGGCACTGGTGACGCACAACGACGCGCGCGGCCAGTCGGAAGTGGTGCGGCGCGAACCGCTGTTGTGGGTCACCTCGGCCAACCACGCGACGCATGAGCAGCCGATCCTGCCGATGGCCTTCGGCCGGCCGAACTGCATCTGGCGGCGCGCCGCCGCCGACGTGCTCGACCAGCAGAACCGCGACTACCGCATCCTGTTCACCAGCTTCTCGGCTACAGTCATCGCCGCGGCGGTGCTTTCCGGCCTGGCGATCTCGGTGCTGCCGGAATGCGCGCTCAGGCCCGGCATGCGGGTGCTGGGCGAGGCCGACGGTTTCGGCGCCCTGCCCGATTGCCGCATCGGCATCATGCGCGGCCAGACCTCGCGGCCGGAGATCGTCGATGCGCTCGCGCGCCACATTTCGGAAAGCCTGGACAACATTTCCGTGCCGCTTGGCGAAGAGACCGGGACGTTCGATTTCGCCGCGCTAGCCTTCGCCAAGATGAAGCGGACCAAGCCGAACCAGATCCTGCCGGGCTGGTGAGGGATTGCAATTGGGGCAGACATCGAACACGGCCGCCTTGACGGCGGCCAACAACCGTCCCCCAATCTGCCGATGAGCGACGCAGCATCCGAATCACGCACCAACGCCACCGAATACACGGTGAGCGAGATTTCCGGCGCGCTGAAGCGCACGGTCGAGGACGTCTTCGGCAATGTGCGGGTGCGCGGCGAGATTTCCGGCTATCGCGGACCGCATTCCTCCGGCCATGCCTATTTCTGCCTGAAGGACGATCGCGCGCGGCTCGACGCCGTGGTGTGGAAGACCGCGATGAGCCGGCTGAAATTCCGTCCCGAGGAAGGCATGGAGGTGATCGCCACCGGCCGGCTGACCACCTATCCCGGAAAGTCCACCTACCAGATCGTCATCGACAATCTCGAGCCGGCCGGTGCCGGTGCGCTGATGGCGCTGCTTGACGAGCGCAAGCGCCGGCTGCAGGCCGAAGGCCTGTTCGACGCGGCGCGCAAGCGGCGTCTGCCATTCATGCCGCGCGTCATCGGCGTCGTCACCTCGCCGACAGGCGCCGTCATCCGCGACATCATCCACCGCATCAAGGACCGGTTTCCGCTGCACGTGCTGGTCTGGCCGGTGCGGGTGCAGGGCGAGACGGCTGGTGCGGAAGTGACCGCTGCCGTCAACGGCTTCAACGCACTGCCATGGGACGGCGCCATCGCACGGCCCGACCTGTTGATCGTGGCGCGCGGCGGCGGCAGCCTGGAGGATCTGTGGGGCTTCAACGACGAAGCGCTCGCCCGGGCCGTCGCCGCATCGGGCATTCCGGTGATTTCCGCCGTCGGCCACGAGACCGACTGGACGCTGGTCGATCTGGCGGCGGATGTGCGGGCGCCGACGCCGACAGGCGCCGCCGAGATCGCCGTGCCGGTCAAGGTCGACCTCGAAGCGACGCTTGCCGGCCTTGGCGCGCGGTTGAAGACCGCACTGTCGCGCAATTTCGAACGAAAGCGGCAGGCGGCGCGCGCAGCCGCCCGGGCGCTGCCCTCGCCCGACCAGTTGCTGGCGCTGCCGCGGCGGCGCTTCGACGAGGCGACGAGCCGGCTCGGCCGGGCGCTGTCGGTCAGCGTCGAGCGCAAGCGGGGCAGGCTTCTGGGGCAGCGGCTGACGCCGGCGACTTTGTCGCGACGCATGAACGAAGCGCGCACGCTGACCCGCCGCGACCTTGCCCGTGCGCAAGCGGCGTTCTTCGCCATCGTGCGCGAGCGTCGGGCGCGGTTTTCACGCACGGCGACGAGACTGTCACCGGCGCCGATCGCCAGACGGCAGAAACTGCAAGGCGATGCCCTGCTGGCACTGACACGGCGGCAGGACCAGGCGATTTCGCGGCGGCTGGACCGGCTGCGTGGAAAGCTGACGCAGGCCGACCGGCTGCTGGCGACGCTCTCGCACAAGGCCGTGCTGGCGCGAGGCTTCGCGCTGGTCAAGGATGCGGACGGCGCGGTGATCAAGCATGCGGCGGAAGTCGCGTCGGGAATGGCGCTTTCGCTGGAGTTCGCCGACGGCACCGCCGATGCAGTCGCCATCAGTGGCACGGCGCGGCCGAAGACGGTTGCCAAGCCCGCGGCCAAGCTCAAGGCGCCGGGCGGCCAAGGTTCGCTTTTCTGAGGAAGAAATGACCGACCCGCATCTTGCGACGCCCTCGGGCAAACTGCGCGCCCGTGCCTTCGCCATCCCATTCGAGGGCACGCCAGGCCGCTTCAATGCCATCACCGATGTGCCTGGCGTGACGGTCGGCTATACCACGCTGATCTCGGGGGATGGGCCGCTCGTCGTCGGCAAGGGTCCGGTACGCACCGGCGTGACCGCGATCCTGCCACGGCCCAGAGACGAGTTGGCCGTCCCTGCGTTTGCGGGCGTGTTCAGCGCCAATGGCAATGGCGAACTGACCGGCTCGCATCTGATAGAGGAGCTCGGAGGGTTCAATCTTCCCATCACCATCACCAACACGCATTCCTGCGGCGTCAGCCGCGACGCAACGCTGCGCTGGATGCAGACGGTGCTGCCGCGAGCGCTCGACAGCGCCTGGGCGCTGCCGGTGGCGGGCGAGACCTATGATGGCTTCCTCAACGATATCAACGGCCATCATGTGAGCTTCGAGCACGTGTTTTCCGCGCTCGAAACGGCTGAAACCGGGCCGCTCGAAGAGGGTAGCGTCGGCGGCGGCACCGGCATGATTACCTTCGGCTTCAAGGCGGGATCGGGCACATCCTCGCGCAGCGTCGACTGGAACGGAGAGCGTTTTACGATCGGCTGCTTCGTCCAGTCGAATTTCGGTTCGCGGCGAAACCTCGTGATCCGTGGCATCAGGGCTGGAGCGGAACTCGCCGAACCGGCGATCCGGGACAACACGCCGCGAGCGGAAAAGAGCTCGATCATCGCGATCGTCGCCACCGACGCGCCATTCATGCCGCATCAGTTGAAACGGCTGGCGAAACGCGTGCCGCTCGGCGTCGCGCTGACCGGCGGCTATGGATATAATTCATCCGGCGATATTTTTCTGGCCTTCAGCACGGCCAATGCCGATGCGGCGCGCGGCGCGGCCGGCAAATTGGCCAGCGCCGGTTACATACCGGATGCCGACATCAATCCGTTCTTCGACGCCGTCGTTCAGAGCGTGGAGGAAGCAATCCTCAACGCGCTGGTCGCCAATGAAGACATGACCGGGCGCGACGGCAATTTCGTGCCGGCGTTGCCTAAAACATGGCTCCAAGAGAGATTTGTCAAAGCTGCGCGGCGATAAGACCGCGCAACTGCATCAGACAGGCAATGTTCGCCCGGCAGGTTTTGCCGTCAGCCGGCGGGCTTATTCGAATGCCGCTCGTCCTGCTCGGCCTCGGCCGCTTCTTCGAGCCTTGAAGCAATGAGCTCCTGAATGTCGCCGACCTCTTCCTGGATATCCTCCAGGGGTATGCCGGCTTCGGCGGCCTTGGCCGCACATTCCCTGGCGAGGGTCTCGGCCTGCTTCTCGATTCTGGCTGGCGAGGGCTGGCAGTGGACTTTTTCGCCAATCCACCCGCGCAAGAACTCGATCGCGTGTTCACTCATACTGCTGTTTCCCTAGCGGCTATGCCGGTTGGTAATCATAAACGTCGGCATCTTCGAAAAGATGCGTGCTGCCATTCGAGCCGAGTCGGCTTCGCCCGGCAAGCCGAACTTGTCCGAGGTCCACAGAGCCGAAGGGAATGGAGGGTTCAAGGAGCACGTTCTAGTTCTTGAGGACTGATTCTCTCGAGGAAACTTTCGACCCGCGCTATTGTTTCTATTTGCTTTTTTTCGGTTTTCAAGCCGTTTTAGATCACAATAGATGTCACAATAGCTAGCACATTTACCGCGCTCTCGCTGGCACGACATAAAAGGCGAGCCGTCAAAGCCGCCGCTATATAGTGACAAGCATTTGCAATGTCGACTCTGCTCGCGGTCCTGCTTCTTTCCGCCGCGCTTGCTGGGAGATATGTGGTGTGACGGGCCTTGCAGTGCAAGCTGCCGAGCGCCTCATGCAAGGCATGCAACAGCGTCTTGTGGAACCCTGAAGTGCTTGTCTCAGGGCGGCTCTCTACCGCTGGCGATAAAGGATCATGCCGGCATGATAGAGGACGCCTTCGACGAACTCACCATCCGCGGTGAAGCCCGTATCGTCCCAGTATTCTATGTGATTGCCCTGCACTTCATAGCGTCCCCGATAGGCGCTCTCGCGGTCACCGCGCGCTTCGTCATGACGGCCGTTCGGCAGGAGTTCGTGCCTGATATGGCGATCCTCGGTGACCCACATTCCGACATAGGGGTGATCTTGGTGCGTCATTGGTTGCTCCGCAAGAATTGGAGTTGAAGGAAGGGTCAGGCCGGTTGGAGCTACTGCGACGGCAATACCCGTAAGCACTGCGGCCAAAGTGGATCGCATCAATGCGCCGCCTTCGTCGGGCGCACGACGATCTCGTTGACGTCGACATCGTCGGGCTGTTCGATTGCGTAGCGCACTGCCCTGGCGATGGCATCGGGTTGCAGCGCAATAGCACGCCAGGTTTTCATGGCGGCGGCAGCGGCTTCGTCGGAGATCGTCTTCGCCAGCTCGCTTTCCACCACGCCAGGATGAATGCAGGTTACGCGGATATCGTCACTCTCCTGGCGGAGCCCATCGGAAATCGCGCGGACAGCGTATTTCGTTGCGCAATAAACGGCAGCCGTGGGCGAGACGGCCAGCGCGCCGATGGAACCGATATTGATGATATGCCCGGAACCACGTGCCGTCATCTCGGGCAGGACCGCCGCGATGCCGTACAGAACACCCTTGATGTTGACGTCCACCATCAGCTCCCACTCGTCGACCTTCATGGCTGCCATGGCCGACAGCGGCATGACGCTCGCATTGTTGACGATGACATCGACCTGGCCCCATTCGGCCCGGGCGGCATCGGCGAATGCTGCGACATCCTCCCTTCTGGTGACGTCCAGCGCTCGCACGCGAACTGTTCCACCAGCTGCCTCGATTTCGGCCGCAAGCGCTTCAAGGCGGTCGGTGCGGCGTGCGCCGAGCATCAGCTTCGCACCTGCCACGCCAAGTTCGCGGGCAATGCCAGCGCCGATGCCGCTGGAGGCACCGGTGATCAGAACAACTTTGTTCATGGTCCTCGAGATGATCCTTTTGGTTCTGTGATTATTTTCACGACGTGAAGGGTGGCGCATGGGTGAGCTCCCGCAGTGCGCCGACCCTATTGGGACTCACTGGGCGGTGTAGCCGCCATCGACCAGAAGCAAGGCCCCGGTGATGAAGCTGGACGCCGGCGAGGCAAGAAAGGCGATGGCCTCGGCAACTTCTTGCGGCTGGCCGATCCGGCCGATCGGATGCGCATCGCCGAAGCTGCGCAGCATCTCCCGGCCATTTTCCACCACGCCTTCCATGATGTCGGTTTCGATCACGCCAGGGGCAACGGCGTTGCAGCGAATGCGCATGCGCCCATATTCGATCGCGATCACCTTGGTCAGCTGTGCGACAGCCGCCTTGGAGGAGGCATAGGCCGCCTGCGTCTCGAAGGCCGCGACGGCCGAGATCGACGAGACATTGACGATCGAGCCGCCACCGCCGGCGACCATCAATTCCACTGCGGCCCGGGCGGTGACAAAGCTGCCGCGCGCATTGATCTGCAGAATGCGGTCATAGTCGTCGACCGAGGTCTCCGTCAGACGTTTGTTGAGCGTGCGACCGGCATTGTTCACGACGATGTCCAGTCGTCCGAAGCGCTTCGCCGCGAGTTCGACCGAGCGTCTGGCCAGATCCTCGTCGGCGACATCGCCGACCAGGGTTGCCACGTCCTCGGCTTCCAATTCGCGTACGCTGTCGCTGAGATCGCTTGCCACGATCCGGGCGCCCCGCGCCCGCAGCAGTTCCGCCGCGCAGCGGCCGATGCCGCGTGCCGCGCCCGTCACGAGGGCGACTTTTCCATCCAGGTCCCAAGAAGAAGGGAGTGATGTCATGGGATATCTCCTTTGTCGACCGGCTTCGGCTTGGATCGGGAGGATCAAGCCTTCTTGCCGTTGCGACAGAGATAGAGCCATGGCATTGTCGCGATAACCCGCCCGCCGTTAACCTCGATGGTAAGTTTTACTAACCAATGGACATCGATCTCAATGCAATTGCCGTCTTCGTCGCGGTGGCCGAGGAACGCAATTTTCGCGCTGCGGCAGACCGGCTGGGCGTGACGCGCTCAGCGGTCAGCCAGAGCATCCTCAGGCTTGAACAGCGCCTTGGCATCGCATTACTGCAGCGCACGACACGCAGCGTTAACCTGACCGAAGCGGGCGAGCGCCTGCTGGCGAGCGTCGCACCGGCGATAGCCGATGTGAACGCGGCAGTCGAAGCCATCACGGAGTTTCTGGACCGCCCGCGCGGCCGCCTGCGGATCGCGGTTTCGTCGATCGCCGAGGCCTTTCTGTCAGGACCGTTGCTGGCGTCCTTTGCAGAAAAGTTTCCCGAGGTGCATCTGGATATTGTGGTCACCGACGAGGAATTCGACATCGTTGCCGAAGGCTATGATGCGGGAGTAAGGCTCGGCGAAGTGATCGAGCAGGATATGATTGCCGTGCCGGTGTCGGGCGATCAGCGACAGATGGCCGTCTGCGCCCCGCGCTATCTCGAAAAGTTCGGAGCACCCGCCCATCCGCGCGAGCTTGTGGCTCATCGCTGTATCGGCTGGCGGCCGGCGCCGGGAGTTTCGCCCTATCGGTGGGAGTTTGGCGAGGACGGGCGCGAGTTCGACGTGGCGGTTGCGCCCGAGATCACCACCAACGACATGTGGCTGATGATCCGGCTGGCCGTTGCTGGCGCCGGGATCACGTTTGGCATGGCGGACACATTCCGCCCCTGGATCGACCGCGGCGAGCTCGTGCCAATCCTCGACGGCTATTTTCCGCCGTTTGCCGGCTTCTATCTTTATTTTCCCAGCCGACGGAATATCGCGCCGAAGCTGAGAGCCCTCGTGGATCACCTGCGCGGTGCGCGTCAGGCGGGATCGCAGGTGACCGCGCCAGGATCGTAAAGATCGCTTGGCGCTATTGGTCAGAAACCCTGGCTGAAAGCTGAATGGTACCGTTGGCTGGGATCGAACCAGCGACCTCCGGATCCACAATCCGGCGCTCTAACCATCTGAGCTACAACGGCACGCTTGCCCGAGCGAGATCCAGACGGAACGTTCATTCTCCGGGACCCGCTCTGTCGTTCGGCGATGCGTCCATACGGGCTATCGGAGTTTAATTCAAGGTTTTTGGCAAAGCAAAGGATCGCTCCGGCATCGCGTCATTTTTCGCCGGACAAAGAAAAGGCCGGCGGGAGGAGGTGCCGGCCTTTTCCTGTTACGAGCCAGCGGGAGGAGGTGCTGGCTGGTTATCCCGGTGAGCAGAGGGAGGAGGTTCCACCCGCCGGGTATTCGCTTAAACCACTATATCGCACACCTATTTGTCTGACGAAATGCGACCTTTTGATGCATCGTCAAACTGTGTGCAAATATTAGGCGATCTTAATTTCTTTCACGGCCTTCTCGAAGGCGGTCTTGATCGGCTTGGATACGTCCTCGGCCGCCTTGGCAGCAACCGCCTGGAAGTCCTTGGCCTGCTCGACGGTCATTTCGACGCGCTTGCGCAGGAAAGCAGTCTGCAACTCAACGACTTCCGACAGCGACTTGGCGCCGATCAGCGCTTCGAAATGCGAGAAGCCAGCTTCGGCATTGGCGCGCAGGGCGGCAATGGTCTTGAGCGACAGGTCGCTGGACACGGTCTTGGCGGTCTCGTAGGTCGATTCCAGAGCCTTCTGGGTCTCCTCGGCGCCGGTCTTCAGCTTGGCATAGGCCTCTTTCGACTGCTCGACGCCCTTTTCGGCGAAGGCGCGCATCTGGTCGGTGGCCTTGGAAGCGTCGAAGCTCGGGAATTCAACGTTTTCGATCGTGTCAGTCTTGGTCCTTGACATTTTCCATCCTTTTCAGCGCAGCGGCTTTGACAGAAAGCCGTCTCGTTCATCTATCATGGCAACATAAAGGCAAATTTTGTGCATTGCAACATGTTTGTTGCATCGCACCATAAATTATTTGTCTCGCGGCGTTAACCACGCGCCTAGAGATTCCATTGGTTGCACGCTATGACTTGTGGACCTTCGCGCCGTCGGCTTTTATTAACAAAGCGTTAACCGCAAATTGCCCGCTCTGTGAGGGTCCCCAAGCGCATGCCGGCTGAAAACTACTCCTTCCTCGATGTCGCCGTGCTCGACGCGGTCCGCCTGCGCTTCGCCGCCGGCGACGCGATCGCCATTTTGTCGGCAGATCTCGAGCAGGTGATCTGGGCCAACGGCCCCGGCGCGGCGGTATTCGGCTATCCCGACATCGGCGCGATCATCGGCGCCTCGGCAGGTTTGCCGCTGATCGCCAGGCGCCAGATCATGGCGACCAGCGGTTTTCCGCAGATCGGCCTCGACCGTGCCATCACGGTCCGGCTGGCGACCGGCCTGACCAGCCGCGCGGTCGGCTTCCTGGCCAGCGCGGTGACCATGCCCGATGGCGAGGAAGCCATCGTGCTGGCGCTACCGGCGGCGCAGACCGGCTCGCGCAGCGCGGCCGAGATCGCCGATCGCGCCATCGGTGGCTTTACCGAAGACGGCCACTACATCGCCTTTGTCGACGCCAAGGGCAATATCGACGCCGCCTCGGACGGCTTTTCGGCGCTCGGTATCCGGCCCGAGACGCTGGCCGCGCTTGTCGCCGACGTGGCGAACGAGAGCGACCGCATCGTCAAGCGCCTGGTTCCGGGGGGATCCCGTTCCTATCCGGCGGGCCTTGCCCGGCTGACGGACGAGCGGCACCTGCTGGTGGTGATCGACGAGGACCGGCTTGACGGCGAGGCCCCTGCTGGCGAGCGTGCCGGCGCGGAAACCGAGCCAGCAGCGGCACCGAGCGGTGGCGATCTTCCCCAGCCAACGGATCAGGACAACGAGCAGCCAATCGGCAGCACCGGCGCGGCGGAAATCGACCCTGCAGCGATCGAAGGCACCTCCGCATCGGCGGAGCACGAACCTGTCGACGCGGCCGACAATCACCGCACGGTTGGCGAAGCGCCGACGCTGCATGACCATTGGTACTTCAATGCCGGCGACGACGCGCAGGGCCTGCCCGGGACAGCTGCGTCCGGCAAAGTCGAGACCAGCCCGGACGCTTCGCAGGCCGGCGCGGATAGTTCGCCGGAAAGCGCCGCAAAAGCCACCAAAGCCGCCTCCCCGGCCGAACACCGCGGTTCGGCGATCGATCGCACGGCGGCACCCATGCGTTTCGTCTGGCGTACCGACGCGGAGGGCCGGTTCAGCGCCCTGTCGCCGGAATTTGCCGAGCTCGTCGGCAAGCCGGCCGCCGACGTCATCGGCCGCCGCTTCGAGGATGTTTCGGCCGCCTATGGCCTCGATGCTTCTGGCGAGATTGCCGGCCTGCTCGAACGGCGCGACACCTGGTCCGGCCGCTCCGTGCTGTGGCCGGTCGCCGGCACCGATCGGAAGATACCCGTCGATCTGGCGGCCCTCCCGGTTTACAGCCGCAGCCGCGTTTTCGAAGGTTTTCGCGGTTTCGGCGTTGCCCGCAGCGGCGATGCGGTGGTCGATCCGGACGCGGCCGGCATGGCCCTTGTCGCCGAGGAGATACCTGCCGAGACCATCGGGCCGGAAGCCGTCGAACCTCTCCCCGAGACACCGAAACCCGCCGATCCGTTCAGGGGCGAAGTGCCGGCATTGACCATCGTGCCAAAGCCCGAGCGGCGCTTTGCCGACAAGGTGATCCGGCTGGCCGAGCACCGGCAGCCGGCCAACGACAAGGGCCTGTCGACGCTGGAACGCAGCGCGTTTCGAGAGATTGGCGAGCGTCTCAAGAAGGACAGCACCCCGGCCGAAGAACAGCCCAGCGCCGGAAGGCCGAAGCCGGTTGCGACCAAAGTCGAGGCAGCCGGCAAGGCCGACGAGCCAAAGCTGAAAGAAGCCGGCCCGACGGACAAGGGTGAGATGCCGGCGCAAGGTCCGGAAAGCGGGGCGGCTGCCGCCGAACCGCCCGAGGCCGATGCCGAAGACCAGAAGGATCTTGCCCGGCTCGACGGCGAGCAGCCTGATGAGGCGGTAGCCGAGGCGCAAGCCAGCGAACCCGTCACACGCCCTGTTTCCGGATCGCTGCTCGACTATGCCGACCGCGAACCAAGCGATGAAGCGCAGGAAGGCGTTGAGCCCAGCACGAACCGTCGAACGATCGTCGCCGAAGCGCCGCAGGATGGCAACGACGACAGCATGACAGCCGAAGATTTCCGTGACGCCGAGGACAGCGAGGATTGGTCCGAAGACAGCGCAGCCGACGTTGCCGGCCAGGTGCCGCCCAGCGAGCGGCCGCAGGCACCACCGCTCAAACTCGACGGCTTCGTGCCGTCGGCGTTTGCCGGAGAGGACAACAAGGGGCCGGATACCTCGATCCTCGGCAAGCTGCCAGTGCCGGTGCTTATCCATTCCGGCGACCAGCTGCATTACGCGAACGACGAATTCCTCGGCTTGACCGGCTATGCGACGCTCAATGCCCTGGACGAGGCCGGCGGGCTCGGCGCGCTGTTTGCCGACCCTTATGCCGACGACGGCAGTTCGGACGGCGGCGACCGCTCATTACGGCTGAAGACGCGCGACGGTCAGGAGTTTCCGATCGACGCGATTTTACGCTCCGTCCCCTGGGGAAACGGCAAGGCACTGATGCTGGTCGTACGCCGTTCCGGCGACGACGAGGCAGCAGCCATTCCACGTGGCGCCGCCGACGACCAAACGCAGCCGGATGTTTCCGAGCTCAAGGCACGCATTGCCGAGATGCGCACCATCATCGACACCGCCACCGACGGCGTCGTGCTGATCGGCCGTAACGGAACGATCCGTTCAATTAGCCGTCCGGCGGAGGCGCTGTTCGGCTTCGACAGCGACGAGGCGACCGGCAAACAGTTCGTCTCGCTGTTTGCGATCGAAAGCCAGCGCGCGGCGCGTGACTATCTCGAGGGGTTGTCGGAGCCCGGCGTTGCGAGTGTGATGAACGATGGCCGCGAGGTGATCGGACGCGAGGCGCAGGGGCGCTTCATTCCGCTGTTCATGACCATCGGCAGGCTGCCCAACGACAGCGGCTTCTGCGCGGTGGTGCGGGACATCACCCAGTGGAAGCGGGCCGAAGAGGACCTGACCCAGGCGCGCGCGGTCGCCGAGCGCGCCTCGTCGCAGAAGACCGATTTTCTGGCCCGCATCAGCCACGAGATCCGCACGCCGCTCAACGCCATCATCGGCTTTTCCGAGCTGATGGTCGACGAGAAATTCGGGCCGGTGGCCAATGACCGCTATCGCGATTATCTGCGCGACATCAACCGTTCGGGCAACCACGTGCTCGATCTGGTCAACGACCTGCTCGACATTTCGAAAATCGAGGCCGGCCAGCAGGAGATGGCCTATGAGGCGGTGTCGCTCAACGACACACTGGCCGAGACCGTGGCGATGATGCAGCCGCAAGCCAACCGGGAGCGCGTCATCATCCGCTCCAGCTTCGCCTCGCGGCTGCCGGAAGTGGTGGCCGATCTGCGCAGTGTGCGGCAGATCGCGCTCAACATCCTGTCGAACGCCGTCCGCTACACGCAGGCCGGCGGCCAGGTGATCGTGTCGACGGCCTACGAGATCTCCGGCGATGTCGTCATGCGCGTGCGCGATACCGGCATAGGCATGAGCCAGTCCGAGATCGAGCAGGCACTGAAGCCGTTCAAGCAGATCAATGCGCTGAAGCGCGGCCGCGGCGATGGCACCGGTCTCGGGCTGCCGTTGACCAAGGCGATGGTCGAAGCGAACCGTGCCCGGTTCACCATCAATTCGACGCCCGGCGAGGGAACCCTGGTCGAAGTCGCCTTTCCCTCGACCCGCGTGCTCGCCGGTTAGCTATAGCGGTGCAAAGAAAAAAGGCGTCCAACAGGACGCCTTGAATGATAGAATTGCTGTCACAACGGGGCTTGAGCGAATCAGATCCTCTCGGGGCTAAGAGGAACGGGATTTCTCCCTCAAGTTACGCACGACTATCGATGCCGGGCCTTAACAAAACCTTACCGCCACGCCGGAAAGTTTACCAATGTGTACCACGCATGAAATCTAGGTAAATTCCGAAGAGATAATTTGTTAACGATACCGGAGACCTCAAAACGGCTCCGACCTTGGACCCCGGGATCAGTCGGCGAGCTGCGGCAGGTTGCGGAACAGCTCGAGCGCTTCGGGATTGGCGAGCGCTTCCTTGTTCTTGATGGCGCGGCCATGCACCATGTCGCGTACCGCGAGCTCGGTGATCTTGCCGGATTTGGTTCGCGGAATATCGCTGACGGCGATGATCTTGGCCGGCACGTGGCGCGGGCTCGCCCCGGTGCGGATTTTCGCGCGGATGCGTTTTTCCAGCTCGCCATCGAGCTCGACGCCGGCCGCCAGCCGCACGAACAGCACGACGCGAACGTCATTGTCGAAATCCTGGCCGATGCACAGCGCTTCGAGGATTTCCGGCATTTGCTCGACCTGATTGTAGATCTCCGCCGTGCCGATCCTGACACCGCCCGGATTGAGCGTGGCGTCGGAACGGCCATGGATGATCAGGCCGCCGTGGGCGGTCCATTCGGCGAAATCGCCGTGGCACCAGACATTGTCGAAACGTTCGAAATAGGCGGCTTTGTATTTCCTGCCGTCAGGGTCGTTCCAGAATCCGATCGGCATCGCCGGAAACGCCTTGGTGCAGACGAGCTCGCCCTTCTCCTGGCGGAGCGGCCGGCCGTCATCGTCCCAGACATCGACGGCAAGACCGAGCCCGGGCCCCTGGATCTCGCCGGTCCATACCGGTTCGATCGGCACGCCGAGCACGAAGCAGGAGACGATATCGGTGCCGCCGGAAATCGAAGCCAGATGCACGTCCTTCTTGATGCCTTCATAGACGAAGCGGAAATCTTCCGGCGATAGCGGCGAGCCGGTCGAGGAGATGGTGCGCACGCTGGAAAGATCATGCGTGCGGATCGGCTTGAGGCCGGCCTTGCGCACGGAATCGATGAATTTGGCCGAGGTGCCGAAATAGGTCATCTTTTCGGCATCGGCGAAGTCGAACAGCGCATTGCCGTCCGGGTAGAACGGCGAGCCGTCGTAGAGCAGCAAGGTGGCGCCCGATGCCAGGCCCGACACCAGCCAGTTCCACATCATCCAGCCGCAGGTGGTGAAGTAGAAGAAGCGGTCGCCGTCGAGCAGGCCGGCATGCAGCCGTTCTTCCTTGACGTGCTGGATCAGCGTTCCGCCGGCCGAATGGACAATGCATTTGGGAATGCCGGTCGTGCCCGATGAAAACAGGATGTACAGCGGATGCGAAAACGGCAGCCTCTCGTAGCTGATAGGCCTGGCGGCAAAGGGTGACAGCGCCTCTTCCAGCGCAGCCGCCTTGCCGATGGTCGCCGCGACGTCGGTCGAGGTGCCGAGATAGTCGACAATGAGGACTTTGCGGACGGTGGCGAGCTTGCCCGCCACGGCCGCGATCTTGTCGGCGACTTCGATCGCCTTGCCATTGTACCAGTAGCCGTCCGGCGCGATGAATATGACCGGCTCGATCTGGCCGAACCGGTCGAGAACCCCCTGCTCGCCGAAATCTGGAGAGCAGGACGACCAGACCGCGCCGATCGAGGCGGCCGCCAGCATCGCAGCAACAGTCTCCGGCATGTTGGGCATCATAGCTGCGATGCGGTCGCCCTTCTTCACCTTGAGCGACAGGAAAAGCTGCTGCAAGCGCGAGGTCAGCGCTTGCAGCTCGTTCCAGGACAGCCGCCGCTCGACCTTGTCCTCGCCGCGAAAGACGATTGCGTCGCCAAGGCCGGTTTTCTTGAGGAGATTCTCGGCGAAGTTCAGCTTCGCATCAGGGAAGAAGGTCGCGCCGGGCATCTTGTCGCCATCGACCAGCACGCGTTCGCCCTTGTCGCCGACGATGCCACAAAAGTCCCAGACCAGGCTCCAGAAGGTCTCGCGGTCATCGATCGACCAGCGATGCAGGTCGGTATAGGAGGAGAAAGCCTTGCCGGCCACGCTCGCCGCGGCGTTCATGAAGGCAGTCATCGGCGCCGCGTCGATCTGCTCTTGCGTCGGGATCCAGAGCGGTGCGTCGTCAGCCATCATTGTTTCTCCGCAGGCTGCATCGCTTATGCATATCGCGATGCAGCAGAGCAAGATTTTGTTGGACCGCGCCGGTCAGGGTGTGCGCAAATGCCATCGCCGGGCCATAAAGACTTGAAATGCGTCAGCCGTCGGTTACACCCGTCGGGCGATTTTGTCGGAATGGAAGCATACGGGGCGATATGCCATCACCTTTGATCCGACGCGGAATATGGGCGATCGGCGCGGCCGTCATCGTCATCGCGCTGGTCGTCGCAGCCTTGCCGTTGATCGCCTCGACCCGCATCGTACGCGACCGTATCGCGTGGGAAATGAGCGCCTGGAGCGGTTTTCGGGTAACCATCGACGGCGCGCCGCGCATCGAGGTCTGGCCGAATTTCCGGGCGATCCTGAGCGACGTGACGCTGTCGCAATGGACGGAGACGGATGCGCCGCCCGTGGTCGAGGCCGAACGAGTCGAGGTCGACCTCTCGGCCATGGCGGCGCTGCGTGGCGATGTCGTGTTTTCGACGGCGCGGCTGGTGCGACCGACGATCCGGGTTCAGCGTACCGCGAGCGGGTTTTTCCTGCCTGCGATTCCCAGCGGCGGGCGCATTACGCGTTCGATCGATGCTGCCCGCGCGGTGATCAACACAAATCCCGCCAAGCCGGATCTCGGCAAGCTGCCGACAGATCCGTTCGGCACAGTCGAGTTCAGGGACGGCCGCGTGGTGACTGCCATCGGCGGCAAGGACCAGGAGATATTGAGCAGCCTGAGCGGCCAGGCGAACTGGGCCGCGATGAACAGCAATGCGACGCTGTCGGCGACCGGGATATGGCGCGGCGAAAGCGTTGCCATCGACGCCGCATCGCCGAACCCGCTCGTGCTGTTTGGCGGCGGCACGGCACCGGCCACATTTTCCTTCAAGGCGGCACCGGCCAGTTTTTCGTTCGACGGCCGCGCCAGCATGTCGGAGAACGGCTATTTCGACGGCCAGGCAAAATTCGCCGCACCTTCGCTCCGACGCGTGCTCGAATGGTCGCAGGCCGGCATCGCGCCCGGTGCCGCAATCGGCTCGATCTCGGTTTCAAGCAAGATCACGGCGACAGCCGGGCGGGTCAAATTCGAAAACACGGCCCTGACCCTCGACAACAACCCGGGAATGGGTGCGCTGGACTTCACCTATGGTGAGGCACTGCCGGTGATCTCCGGCACACTTGCCTTCGATACGCTCGACCTCAGATCGTTTCTCTCCGCCTTTACGCCGGTGCCATCCGCCGGCGGCACCGGTCCGGGCGAGATCGACACAAGCTTCGCCGACCGGATCAATCTCGATCTCAGGCTGTCGGCGGCGCATGCCACGGCCGGCGCCATCCAGCTTGCCGACGTCGCTGCCACCGCCCAGGTCAAAAATGGCCTTGCCGTCTTCGACATCTCGGATGCATCCGCCTTTGGCGGCAACGTCCAGAGCAGCGTCCGTTTCGACCGCAAGCCCGCCGGCACGGAAGTCGAGATCCGGCTGCTTGCTTCCGATATCGACGGCGGCGCTTTCGGCACCGCGGCCGGAATGACGCGGCTGGTACCGATCGGCACTGGAACCGTTTCGGTCATCCTCAAGGGGCCTGGCAGAACCTGGGATTCGATTTTCGAAAACGCCAATGGCTCGCTGTCCGCGACGTTCGGCGCGGGTGCGCTGAGCCGGCTTAACCTGCCGGCGTTCCTCAAGCACACCGAACAGGGCGGATTCTTCGCGCTGGACGACGTCTCGGACGGAACGCTGCCGATCGACGGGGCCGAGCTCAAGGCGAGCATTTCGAACGGCGTGGCGCGCATCGACAAGGCCGAGGTGAATTCCGCGCAATACAAGATCTGGCTTTCCGGCATCGCATCCTATGCCGGACGCGGGCTGGCACTGTCCGGCGGCATTGCCCAGCCGAGCCAGGCTGCCACGCAGACGAACGGCCAGGCGCCCAAGCAGTCGTCGTTCTTCGTCGGCGGCACGTGGAGCACGCCGTTCATCTCGCCGATAAGCCGCGGCGTCTCGGGAGAGTAGCGAGCCTTCAACCTCGCTGCGCGGCCCGCTCGTCGCGCTGGCGCTGCACCTCGCGGCGTTTGTTTGCGAGTGAAGCGATGATCACGCCAACTGCGACGACCGCGATCAAGATGGTGCAGGCCGCATTGATTTCCGGCGTCACGCCAAGGCGAACCTGGCTGTAGATCTTCATCGGCAGCGTCGTGGCGCCAGGCCCCGAGGTGAAGCTGGCAATAACCAAATCGTCGAGCGACAGCGTGAAAGCCAGCATCCAGCCGGAGACGATAGCCGGCATGATTACCGGCAGCGTGATCTGGAAGAAGGTCTTCACCGGTGGCGCGCCGAGGTCCATTGCGGCCTCTTCCAGCGAACGGTCGAAAGTGATCAGGCGCGACTGAACCACCACCGCGACGAAGCACATGGTTAGCGTGGTGTGGGCAAGCGTCACCGTGAGAAAGCCGCGGTCGAGGCCGACGGCGACGAAGAGCAGCAGCAGCGACAGGCCGGTGATGACTTCCGGCATGACCAGCGGCGCAAACACCATGCCGGAAAACAGCAGCCGGCCGCGAAAGCGCGTGTAGCGTGTCAAGGTGAGCGCCGCCAGCGTGCCGAGCACAGTTGCCACCGTCGCCGAGATGACGCCGACGCGGGCCGTCACCCAGGTCGCGTCCATCAGACCCCGGTTGTGGAACAGCGACACGTACCATTTCGTCGAGAAGCCGCCCCAGACGGTGACCAGCTTCGACTCGTTGAAAGAGAACACGACGAGCAGGACGATCGGCAGGTAAAGAAAGGCAAAGCCGAGCACGATCGATGTGATGTTGAAGCGGCTCCAGGTCGCGTTCATTGGTCCTGCTCCTGGGCACGCGCCTGGGCTCGCTGGAAGAGCATGATCGGCACGATCAGCAGCAGCAGCAAGATGACGGCGACGGCGGACGACACCGGCCAGTCGCGGTTGGCGAAGAACTCGTTCCACAGCGTCCTGCCGATCATCAGCGTCTGCGAGCCGCCGAGCAGGTCGGGAATGACGAACTCGCCAACGGCGGGAATGAACACCAGAAGGCAGCCGGCGACGACGCCGGGCAGCGACAGCGGAAAGGTGATCTTCCAGAAGGCGCTGGTCGGCGGGCAGCCGAGATCCTTGGCCGCTTCGATCAGTGAATAGTCCATCTTCTCCAAGGACGAATAGAGCGGCAGCACCATGAACGGCAGATAGGAGTAAACGATGCCGATGAAGATCGCCGTATAGGTGTTGAGGATGATCAGCGGCTGGCTGATGATGCCGGTTGCGAGCAGCAGCTGGTTGAGCAGGCCCTCGGGCTTGAGGATGCCAATCCAGGCGTAGACACGGATCAGGAACGAGGTCCAGAACGGCAGGATCACCAGCATCAGCAAGGTCGGGCGGATCGTCGCCGGAGCGCGTGCCATGCCATAGGCGATGGGATAGCCGATCAGCAATGTCAGGACGGTCGAGATGGCGGCGACGATGACGCTCGTCACATAGGCATTGAAATACAGCGCGTCCTGCGTCAGCCAGGTATAGTTGTCGAAATTGAGTGCGCCGAATTCCGAAATAAACCCGGAAATGCCGCTGCGGAAATCAAGCACCGGCGTGTAGGGCGGCATGGCGATCGCCGTCTGCGACAGCGAAATCTTGAAGACGATGATGAAAGGGACGAGAAAGAAGAACAGCAGCCAGAGATAGGGGACGATGATGACGAGCCGGCTAACGAAGGCTGCTCCCAGCCTGACCAAGGCGGATTTGCCGGCAGCGCTTGCCGGAAAGCTTGTTGCGGCGGTGACAGCGGACATGATCAGTCCCTACCGTGTCAGGACGACGCCGGCGTCGGGGCGGAAAGAAACCCAGGCGCGGTCGTTCCAGGTCAGCGGGTCCTCGGTGAGGCGTGCCGCATTCATGGTGCTCGCCCGCACGACCTGACCGTCATCCAGCCTGACGTGATAGACGGTCATGTCGCCGAGATAGGCTATGTCGTAGACCTCGCCCTCGATGGCGTTGACGGCACCGGCCGGTTTCGTGGAGGACACCTTGATCTTCTCCGGCCTGATGGCGAAGGTGACGGATGTTCCGGCGGCCGCACTGCCGGCATTTTCGGTGCGGATGGTGATGCCGTTGCCGGCATCGATGCTCGCACTGCCGGCCTCGCCAGCCGCGATCTTGCCGTCGAACATATTCACATTGCCGACGAAGCCGGCGACGAAGCGGGAACCCGGCGCCTCGTAGACCTCGGCCGGCGTCGCCACCTGCATCACCTCGCCCTTGTCGATGATAGCGATGCGGTCAGCCATCGTCATCGCCTCTTCCTGATCATGAGTGACGACGACGAAGGTGAGGCCGAGGTTCTGCTGCAGGTCCATCAGCTCGAACTGGGTTTCCTCGCGCAACTTCTTGTCCAGCGCACCAAGCGGCTCGTCGAGCAGCAGGACTTTCGGCCGCTTGGCGGCGGAGCGGGCGAGCGCGACGCGCTGGCGCTGGCCACCCGACAATTGGTGCGGTTTGCGCTTGGCGAACTGCTCGAGCTTGACCAGCTTCAGCATCTCGGCGACGCGCTTGTCGATGTCGGCCTTGGCCATGCCTTCCTGCTTGAGGCCGAAGGCGATGTTGTTCTCGACCGTCATATGCGGAAACAAGGCGTAGGACTGGAACATCATGTTGACCGGCCGCCGGTAAGGCGGAATGCCGCGCAGATCCTGGCCATCGAGCAAGATGCGGCCGGCGGTCGGCTCCTCGAAGCCGGCGAGCATCCTGAGCAGCGTCGATTTCCCGCAGCCTGAGGCCCCGAGCAAGGCAAAGAATTCGCGTTCGAAAATGGTCAGCGACAGATTGTTGACCGCTGTGAACTCACCGAATTTCTTGGTGACGTTGTCGAACTGGATGTATGGCTTGGCGTTCGGATCGTTCCATGGCGCGAAATCCCTGCGGATGCTGCCAAGCGATTTCATGTCCCACTCCGTCCTGCTGCTTGCCCCATGAGAAAGCGCCCCGGCAGCCAGCTGCCGGGGCATGGTCAGATTGTTATTGGCCGGTGACGATCTTGGTCCAGGTGCGGGTGATGATGCGCTGGGTCTTGGGATCGTAGGGCGAGACGGTGTAGAGTTTCTGCAAGGTGGCGGCGTCCGGATAGATCGCCGGATCTTCCAGGATCGCCTTGTCGATGAACTGCTGCGAAGCCTTGTTGCCGTTCGCGTAAAGCACATAGTTCGACGATTTGGCGATCACTTCGGGCTTCATCATGTAGTTCAGGAACTCATGCGCTTCGGCGACATGCGGCGCATCGGCCGGGATCGCCATCTGGTCAAACCACATCTGGGCACCTTCCTTCGGCACGGAATAGCCGATCTCGACGCCCTGCTTGGCTTCGTCGGCGCGGTTGCGGGCCTGGAAGACGTCACCCGACCAGCCGACAGCCAGGCAGATGTCGCCATTGGCCAGGGCGTTGATGTATTCGGAAGAGTGGAACTTGCGGATATAGGGCCGGACCTTCAGCAAGGTTTCTTCGGCCTTGGCAATCTCATCGGGCGACGTGCTGTTTGGATCGAGGCCTAGATATTTCAGTGCCGCCGGTATGATGTCGGCCGGCGAATCCAGCACATAGACGCCGCAGTCTTTCAATTTGGCCAGGCTTTCGGGATTGAAGAACACGTCCCAGCTGTCGATCTTGTCGGTGCCGAGTGCTGCCTGCACCTTCTTGATGTTGTAGCCGATGCCAACCGTACCCCACATGTAGTTGATCGAATATTCGTTGCCGGGATCATATTTGGCGGTCCGTTCCATGACCGTGTCCCACATATTTGAAATGTTCGGCAGTTTCGACTTGTCGAGCTTCTGGAACACGCCCGCCTGGATCTGGCGTGCAAGGAAATTGCCGCTGGGCACGACGACATCGTAGCCGCTGCCGCCGGCGAGCAGTTTCGTTTCCAGGATCTCGTTGGAATCGAAAGTGTCGTAGACGACCTTGATGCCGGTTTCCTTGGTGAAGTCGTCGATGATCGAACTGTCGATATAATCCGACCAGTTGAAGACGTTGACGACGCGATCCTCGGCATGTGCGCCCAAGGTAAAAGCTGCCAAAAACGCCGAAGTCGCCGAAAGCCAGAGCGCTTTGCGGATCATGCTATTCTCCTTTGATGAGTGTTCCGTCGCCAGCTCGTCGCGGCGTTCGCGCGGCTGGGCATTTGCTTCAGGGTATTGGGCTTGCAGGCAGGCGACAAGCGGGAATTGCCGGCGCCATTATAGTCCGTCGACGAGCCGACAGTGAAAACTTGGCGTGGCGTTGGTGGTGTTCCGGCGCCGTCGGAAGCTTTCGCTACGGCGCGGGCAGGAAGACGACGATGTTGTCCGGCCTCGATGCGGCCGGCATGGAGACTTGGCAAGATAAGCCTGTCTTGTTGTTGCCGTGATCGCAGCCTGCCCGCGCGGCTGCGACATTGTCAATGGTTCATCTCGCTTTGACGCGTGCGCTGCATCAATTAGGCGACGGCACACCGGTGACGCCCGCTCGCGCGGGCCGCGTCTGACGCTTGAACTCGAGCCCGATGTGGACGAGCAGCGCGGTGACGACGACCGCACCGCCGACGATGGTGCGCGCCGACGGCACCTCGGAATGGATGAGCCAGACCCAGATCGGGCCAAGGATCGGTTCGAACGTGCCGAGTAGCGCCGCGACGGCGGCCGGCACAAGCCGGGCTCCGGTGGCGAAGAAGGCGAGGCCGAGTCCCAGATTGATCACGCCAAAGGCAAAGAGGAAGCCCATATCGTGGCTGGAAACGCCCAGCGTCGACGCCTGCGATGCCGCAAAGGCGGCCGCCAGCATCGTGCCGAGGCAGGTCGCCGGGGTCATGCGCACATGGGCAAAGCGGCGCGTGATGACGGTGGCGATCGAGAACATGACAGCGATAAGGAGTGCCAGCCCGTCGCCGATCGGCGACACCGCGCCATCGAGCGATTCCGACACCATGATGGCGACGCCGGCAATGACGGCAGCAATCGCCACCCAGGTCGCCACGGCCACCCGTTCGCGAAACAGCGCCCAGGCAAACAGCGCTGCCAGAAGCGGCACGCCGGCCTGCATCAGGAGGATGTTGGCGACGGTGGTATAAGCAAGCGCCACGACGAAAGAGGTCGAGGCCGTGGCGAAGCAGAACGCCACCGCAAGACCGGCCAGGCCCATGCCGCGAAACAGCTTCAGCGTGCCACGCCAGCCGTCGCGCCAGACCATGAAGCAGAGCAGGAAGGCGGCGGCCCAGACCGAGCGCCAGAACACCACCGTCCAGCTGTCGCCGGCATCGATGAAACGGGCGATGGTACCGCCGAGGCTCCACATCAGCGCCGACAGGAACACCAGCAGGAAACCGATACGCTCCTCATTTCGCGGAGGCGAAACGGCGATCTGCGGTGATGATATGTCGGTCATGACTACGACTGTCGGCGATTTCGGGGCAGCACGATGCACAGCGGACGACAGAAACGTGCCTTAATCGCGTAACGCAAAGGCGGGGATCGGGGGTGATCCAGCATCGTGTTCCGTTTGGGGCACCCAGCAATCAGCAGGCCTGAGAGTTGAGCCGATGAAATCGATCTAGGAGGTTGTCTTGTTGCCGCGAATGAAGCGCCAGAGACCTGCCAAGGGAATCAGCAGGATAAGACCGAATTTTTTCAGCGCGATGAGCGCTACCACCAGAAATCCTGCCTTTGCCGCCAGTTTGCCGGCAATGAGGCCACCGATGCCAATCGCCGCAACCGTATCGACGCCCGGTCTGAAGTCCAAATATGTCTTGCCGGGCTTGAAGACAGCAAGATCAAGCACTTCATCGAGACTCTGCTTGATTTCCGGCAACTGGTCCACAGTTGCGATGTAGCTCATCACGAAAACGCCCTCCCTGCCGAGAAAGCGAACGTCGTAGTTAAGCGTGTGGACTGCATCGTTTCCGAACTGCAGTTCCTTGGCCCAGTGCAGGCGCTTGTTGACTGCGTCGTACACGGGCGGTGATGCCCAGCCGATCAGAGTGATGGGCGAATAGCCGTCCTTTACCCTTTGATCGTTGCCCGACAAGGTATCCGCCCGCATGTTGCGCAGCAGTTCATTGTAGTCGATGGATCCCGCCTCGCTGTCGTCGACGTAACCTATCTTCTCCCATCTCAGCTCTATTCCCCAATTGTTCTCGGCAATGGGGTCATTGCTGACTGGAAAGATCATGCCGAGCGATTCGGAAGCGGCGTCGGGTGGATTGCCCCAGGCTTCCGTCAGGACGGAGGCAGTATCTTTCTTGTTCAGAAAATAGAATTTGTCCTTGAGGTCCAAGTGCACGCCTTCGGCTAGGTCTATCGCGCCAGTCTTCGGATCGATCTTGTCCAGGAACGCTTTGCCGGCGTCATTATACTTTTGATAGGATTTGAAGAAGTCCGCGGACTTTTCCGCAAATGCGGGGCAGATCGAAAAGGCAAGCACCAAGCCAAGCCAAAAAAAAAACGTCCTGCCCATCCCTGATCCCCCGATCGTCGCCCAATTCGTCTTTTGATATCTCACGGCCGATGCTGAATCAATACTTCGACGATCAATGTCCCAAGGGACAGCTTGTTATTTTCCTGCCGTGAAACCGCGTATGATCTTCTCTGGCCAGCAATCTGCCACGGCCGTCACTGGAAATCGAAAGCCGACAGCCCAGTCACCATCTCGTCGAGGCCGAGCGGACGTGTCACGGGTGGCTCGGCGCGGGCGAGGCAGCCGATGCGTTCGCACAGCCGACAGGCAGGGCCTATCGGCGCCGCCGGCGCGGCGGCGCTCTGTCCGGTCTTGCCGATGGCGGCTGGCCCCGGCAATGCCGCTCCATAGACGACCTCGTCGCGAAAGCCGATGTCGCAGCCGAGCAGCAGCGCCGTGCGCCGCGGTCGCTCGGCAAACGAGCCCTGCGGCCCCTCGAGCGTGCGGGCCATGCAGAGAAACGCTGCGCCGTCGGGCATTTCCACTGCATCGACCAGGATCTGGCCGGGCTGGGCGAAGGCGGCATGGACCGGCAGCTTCGGACAGCCGCCGCCGAAGCGGCTTTGCGGAAAGCCGTGGCTGCCCGCCTTGCGGAACCGATTGCCGGCACTGTCGACCTCGAGCATGAAGAACGGCACGCCCGACGCACCCGGCCGCTGCAGCGTGGTCAGCCGGTTCGCCGCCTGCTCGAAGGAGACGCCGAAACGCGACCGCAACATGTCGATGTCATAGCGGGCACGGACCGCGGCGGCGTGAAAAGGCTGATAGGGCATCATCAGAGCGTGCGCGGCATAGCGACCGAGCTCGAAACGCGCCAGCCGGCGGGCTTCGTCCGTGGCCAGCTTCAGCGCCTGGATCTCGGCGGCGACAGCGACGCTCATGCGGATCAGGCAGGCCTCCATAGCCACCTCACGCAGCTGATCGAATGGCGACAGGCGCTCGGACAGAAACAGGCGCTGCGAGTGACGGTCATAGCGACGGCGCCAGTTGGGCATGGTGGCGACCGGCAGTACCTTGACGACGATGCCGAATTCACGCCGCAGCCAGGCCTTCAACGCACTGAACAGATCGTCGCCTGGATCGAGCACCGACGTGAATGCCTCGGCTTCTTCTTCGAGCGCAGCAAAATGGTTCGGCCGGCGTTCGAAAATCTCATGCACCTCGTCGATCGGCAGCCTGGCACCCGAGAGGGCGGTGGCCTTGCCCTCACGCGCGAGCAGCTCGTTGATATCCGACAATCGCTCGGCCTGCGCGCGATAGGCGCGAAACAGCTTTATGACAGCGGCGGAAGCGTTCGGCGCCGCCTCGGCAAGCTCGATGAGTTCCTGGTCGCCCGGCAGTTCGCCGGCGAGCAACGGATCTGAAAACACTTCCTTCAAGTCGGCAACCGACCCCCTCGCCTCGCCCTGCAATTCATGCGGGTCGACCTTGTAGACGGATGCCAGCCTCAGGATCAGTTGCACCGTCAGCGGCCGCTGGTTGCGCTCGATGAGATTGAGATAGGACGGCGAGATGCCGAGCCCTTCGGCCATCGCCGTCTGGGTCAGCCCTTTGGCGTTGCGGATGCGACGAATGCGCGGCCCGGCAAAGATTTTGTGGTCGGCCAATCGACTGCCCTTGACAGAAATTTACATCCGCCAATGGCATGGCGGTCTTTACAATCATGACAGATTTACAACTCTCATCAGTCAAACACAACACAGGTTTTCTCTTATTTTTTGGCTAATCTGGAGGTTTAGCTCGCTCGCGTCGAGCCGGCATGTAAATGATGTCACACATATGGCGCACATATTTTCCCCCGCGGCGCCTTCCGAAACCGGCATCAAAACCGCCTGGAGTGACCAATGACCGACTTTTACAACCTTGTCCCGTCGGCGCCGCAAGGCCGCTTTGATGGCATCGAAAGGCCCTATTCGCCGGACGACGTGAAGCGGCTGCGCGGCTCGGTGCAGATCCGGCAGAGCCTCGCCGAAATGGGCGCAAACCGGCTGTGGCAGCTCATCCACGAGGAGGATTTCGTCAACGCGCTGGGTGCAATGTCGGGCAACCAGGCGATGCAGCAGGTGCGGGCCGGGCTGAAGGCGATCTATCTGTCGGGATGGCAGGTCGCCGCCGATGCCAACACCGCTTCCGCGATGTACCCGGACCAGTCGCTCTATCCCGCCAATGCGGCGCCCGAACTGGTCAAGCGCATCAACCGCACCCTGCAGCGCGCCGACCAGATCGAGACTTCGGAAGGGAAGGGGCTGTCGGTCGACACCTGGTTCGCGCCTGTTGTCGCCGACGCGGAAGCCGGCTTCGGCGGGCCGCTCAACGCTTTCGAGATCATGAAGGCGTTCATCGAGGCGGGTGCGGCCGGCGTCCATTACGAGGACCAGCTGGCTTCGGAGAAGAAATGCGGCCATCTCGGCGGCAAGGTGCTGATCCCGACCGCCGCACACATCCGCAACCTCAACGCGGCGCGCCTTGCCGCCGACGTCATGGGTACGCCGACGCTGGTCGTGGCGCGCACCGACGCGGAAGCGGCAAAGCTCCTGACCTCCGACATCGACGAACGCGACCGGCCCTTCGTCGATTATGGCGCCGGCCGCACTGCGGAGGGCTTCTACCATGTCAGCAACGGCATCGAGCCCTGCATTGCCCGCGCCGTCGCCTACGCGCCCTATGCGGACCTGATCTGGTGCGAGACCTCCAAGCCCGATCTGGGGCAGGCCAGGACGTTTGCCGAGGGTGTGCGCAAGCATCATCCAGGCAAGCTGCTTGCCTATAATTGCTCGCCGTCTTTCAACTGGAAGAAGAATCTCGACGACGCGACGATTGCGAAGTTCCAGAAGGAACTCGGCGCGATGGGCTACAAGTTCCAGTTCATTACGCTGGCCGGTTTCCACCAGCTCAACTTCGGCATGTTCGAGCTCGCCCGCGGCTACAAGGAGCGGCAGATGGCCGCCTATTCGGAACTGCAGGAGGCGGAATTCGCCGCGGAAGCCAATGGCTACACCGCCACCAAGCATCAACGCGAGGTCGGCACCGGCTATTTCGACGCCGTCTCGATGGCGATCACCGGTGGCCAGTCTTCGACCACGGCCATGCATGGATCGACCGAGCACGCCCAATTCAGGCCGGCGGCGGAATAGCGGAATAGCAGACAAACAGAGGGAACGCCCAAACGGGCATGGCAACACAACAGACAGGGCAACACAGGGAGAAGACCAATGGCGTCGATAAGCCGCGTCAAGGAACGGGCCGAAGAGCAGGCCACCAGCATGAATGTCGACCAGCAGGCGACCATCCGAATGCTGGCAAACGATCTGCACAGGCTCAATCAGTCGGTGATGAAGGCGGTCGAGGCCGGCGTCTCGGTCGAGCTGGTGCGCTCGGCACGGCACCATGGCGGCGACGGCAACTGGGGCGATCTGCTGATCCCGGTCATCGTCACGCAACGGAACCACGACTGATGAATTCTACCGCACCGCGCCTATTTTGAGCGCATGTCATCGCACCTCGCACGCCGCGGCTCTGCCTAGTCCGGCAGAGCCGCTAATGCAACGATTTCAATGACAAGATCAGGCTGCGCAAGCGCTGCAACGCCAATAACTTCCGATGGCGGCGGGTTGTTGTAGCTGCAATGCTTCGGGCAGTGTTCGGCAAAGAATTCGTCCAAGACGTCCAGGCGAAAATTGGGCGAACTCAGCACGCCGCCATCGGGAAATGGCCCCTTAACAAAGAAGGTCAGCCTGATGAGATGCTCGAGCGCGCTGCCAAGCTCTTCCAGATCTGACTTGATGTTGGTGAGAATTGCGCGCCACTGTGCCGCTGCATCGCCAATGGCGGCGCCGCCGCTTTTGCCGATCGGATCGTAGTCCTCGGCGGTCGCGGTGTTTCCGGAAAGGTAGACGAATCCCTTTGCGCCGGTAACGACCGTACCCTTTCCCCATGGCATCAACCGGCCGTTTTTGAATTTCCTGTGAGTCACGAGTTCCATTGTCATCTCCCGTCGATAAAAGAGACGTGCCTAGCCAACGAGGAAGGGTAGTCCGGCGAGGCGATACGACAAGCTCGCGACAGACCTGCCTCGCCTTCGTTCAACCTTACGTCAAACCGGCTACAGCTGCGAGTTGACGTGTCGCGCTGCAAAGCCAAGCTTCGCTGAAGCCTGCCCGGTTGTGGTGGCAACTTCTCCTTCGGGCGGCGGTAAAGAAAAGCACTTAATTTTAATTTTATTGTTTCTTGCGATATTCTCCTGATATGCCATTTGAGCTTGACATGAGCAGTGATCTCACGCCAATTACCTCTCGAGTTTCAACCCTGCATTGAAACATTGAACAACGGCCTGCCCCGCCATGTGCCCAGCGAATCGCGATATCGAGACTGCAAAACAGCTGCCTTTCGTTAGCCGGGACATGGAGACGCGGATGCTCCCGGATTTCTCGCGGGTGCTGGTGGTCGGAAAATCACCGATCAACCGCGTCGTGGTTTCAAAGATCGTGGAGCGGTCCGGCCTCAAACCGATCTCGGAAACTCCCGAAACCGCGGCAAAGGCCTTGCGCGCGCTGATTCCCGGGGCTGTCGTTCTCGACGGCGGAGCGGAGAACGGGGACTGCGACGCCTTGCTGTCGGGTATCGATGCACTGCGAAGAGCGTCAGGCAGATCGCTTCCGTCGGTGATCCTGCTTTCGGTCAAGACCGGCACTCCGGAGAGCCTGGGCCTGTCCAGCGTCATCGATGCAGTGGTCGTCAAGCCGATCACCACCGAACGGCTGCAGCCGGTGATCGACCGGCTGATCGCAATTAGCCGCAATTGACGCCTACCGCGATGCCTCGGCTGAAGACCTGATCAATCAATCTCGCCGATATGCTCGATCAATCCCGGCAGTTCGCCGAGATTGGCTATCTGGCGAAAGCGTGGCGCCGAGACCGGCGGCTCAACATGTTCCAGCACCCAGGTCAGCTCGTGCGGAACGTGGATGCCCCAACTGCCGGCTTCGATGGCCGGCACGACGTCCGATTTGAGCGAGTTGCCGACCATCATGCCCTTTTCCGGGCCGTCGCCGTGGCGGCTGAAGATGCGGCTATAGGTGGCCGCGCTCTTGTCGCTGACGATCTCGACGGCATCAAACAGCTCGCCCAGGCCGGATTGCGCCAGCTTGCGTTCCTGGTCGAACAGGTCGCCCTTGGTGATCAGCACCAGGCGGTAGGCGCCGGCCAGCTTTTCCACGGTTTCGCGCGCATGCGGAAGCGGCTCGATCGGATGGCTGAGCATCTCGCGGCCCGCGGCGAGAATTTCGGCAACGGTTGAGGCCGGCACCTGGCCCTCCGTGACCTCGATCGCCGTCTCGATCATCGACAGCGTGAATCCCTTGATGCCGAAGCCGTAGACCGCGAGGTTGCGCTTCTCGGCCTCCAGCAATCTTGCCGAGATCCGGTCCGCCTCGGCGTGGTCGGCGAGCAGTGCGGCAAAGCGCTTCTCGGTCACGCGGAAGAACTGTTCGTTCTGCCACAGTGTGTCATCGGCGTCGAAGCCGATCGTCGTCAGTTTGCGGCTGTGTTGCATGCGGCCCATTAATTGCAGCGTTGCGGGAGGCCGACCCTAGACCAGGAGGCTTTTATCCGGAAGTCGTTGTGTTCCCCCGGTTATCGAGGCGCACGCCAGCTGGCTCCCCTTCCCTTTCGTCGTCGGCAACGGCTATACTCCACAATCTGCAACAAATCTGGTGATTGATGCCGCCTGCAAAAAAGGAAGTCCGTCCGTCGAGCCGCGGAGGACGCGCCCGCACGCCTGCCTTCGTGAAAAACCAACGTGGCGTCAAGAACTGGAAGGAAGTCAGCGCCTGGCTGGAATGGCGCGGCATCGAAGACATCGAATGCATCACACCCGACCAGGCCGGGGTTGCGCGCGGCAAGATGATGCCATCGAAGAAGTTCACCTCCAACACCTCGCTGGCGCTGCCTTCGGCGGTGTTCATGACGACGATCTCGGGCGGTTATCCGGAGGACGGCAATGGCTTCCACTATCCGGAGGACGATGGCGACCTCAAGCTGATGCCCGACCTCTCGACGCTGACCGTGGTGCCGTGGGAGGAGGACCCGACGGCGGCAGTGATCTGCGACCTCGTCCACCAGGACGGGCGCTCGGTCGAGTTCACGCCCCGCAATGTGCTGAAGCGCGTGCTTGCCGCCTATGACAAGCGTGGGCTGAGACCGGTCGTGGCGCCCGAGATCGAGTTCTACCTGGTGCGCAAGAACCCCGATCCGGACTATCCGCTGACCCCGCCAGTAGGTCGATCGGGACGGCCGATCGGCGGCGGCGCCGGCTATTCGATCGCCGGGGTCAACGAATTCGACGAACTGATCGACGACATCTACCATTTCTCCGAAAGCCAGGGCCTGGAGATCGACACGCTGATCCACGAGGAGGGCGCCGGCCAGCTCGAAATCAATCTGCGTCACGGCGATCCGATCGAACTCGCCGACCAGGTGTTCATGTTCAAGCGCACCATCCGCGAAGCGGCGCTCAAGCACGAAATCTACGCCACGTTCATGGCCAAGCCGATCCAGGGGCAGCCCGGTTCGGCCATGCATATCCATCAGTCGATCATCGACAAGAAGACCGGCAAGAACGTCTTTTCGGCGGAGGACGGCTCGGAGACCGAGGCCTTCTTCCATTTCATCGGTGGCATGCAGAAACATGTGCCGAACGCGCTGGTGATGTTTGCGCCCTACGTCAATTCCTACCGGCGGCTGACGCAGTCGGCCTCGGCGCCGGTCAACAACAAATGGGGCTACGACAACCGCACCACGGCCTTCCGCGTGCCCCGCTCCGACCCGGCAGCGCGGCGCGTCGAAAACCGCATCCCCTCCTCGGACGCCAATCCCTATCTGGCGATGGCGGCATCGCTCGCCTGCGGGCTGATCGGCATGACCAACAAGATCAAGGCCGAGCCGCCTGTTCTGACCACCGCCAACGAGGACCAGATCGACCTGCCGCGCAGCCTGCTCGAAGCCGTCGACCTGTTCGAGGCAGACGAGGAACTCTGCGCGCTGCTCGGCAAGTCATTTGCCGCCACCTATGCGGCGATCAAGCGAGCGGAATTCGAGACCTTCATGGAAGTGATCAGCCCGTGGGAGAGGGAGTATTTGCTGCTGAATGTGTAGTAGGGGAGTAGGGGAGTAGGGGAGTAGGGGAGTAGGGGAGTAGGGGAGTAGGGACGAATGGCTGAGAAAACGGGTTCCTACAAGGATTTGATAGTCTGGCAGCAGGCCATGGACCTTGCTGTGGCCGTTTACGGCGCGACTAAATCATGGCCCAAGGAAGAACTTTATGGACTGACCAGCCAGGTGCGGCGCGCTGCAAGCTCGGTGCCGTCGAACATTGCTGAGGGATATGGCAGAGAGATCCGAGGTTCCTATCAACAATTTCTCCGTATCGCTCAAGGATCATTGAAGGAACTGGAAACTCAGCTTCTGATCGCCGAGCGTACCGGCATCGCGCCGAAGGCGACCGCGGCTTCATTGTTGGCGAGTACCGAAAGCGTTGGGAAGCTTCTTCGCCTTCTGATCCGCAAACTGTCACCCGACTAGCTTCCCTACTCCCCTACTCCCTACTCCCTACTCCCTACTCCCTACTCCCCTAGCCGAGCATCATGACCTACCAATCCCCAATCTCCCCCGGCCGCTCCTGGTACGAAGACACGGCAGGACCGAGGCCCGAATATCCGGCGCTCGACGGCGACCGGACATGCGATGTGGTGATTGTCGGCGGCGGCTTTACCGGCCTGTCGGCGGCGGCTCACCTCGCCAAGACAGGCGCGGATGTCGTGCTTATCGAAACGCATCGTTTCGGTGATGGCGCATCGGGCCGCAATGGTGGCCAGCTCGGCACCGGACAGCGGGCCTGGGCAGAGGAGTTGGAAGCGGAGTACGGCTTTTCCCGCGCCAAGGCGCTGTTCGAGCTGGCCGAAGAGGCCAAGGCGCATCTGCTCGATTTCGCCGCGATGCACCAGATCGAGATCGACTATATGCCCGGCCAGATGTCGGTAGCGCACAAGAAGCGCTATGTCGACGACTACAAGGCTCATGCCGAGATCATGGCGAGCCGTTTCGGCTATCCGCACATCTCATTCATGGATGCCGCGGAGACAGCCGGGCGGCTGGGCTCGACGCATTATTTCGGCGGCACCCGCGACACCGGCACCGGCCACATCCATCCGCTGAAGCTGGTGATCGGCACAGCGAAAGTCGCGGCGCGGGCCGGCGCAAAGCTATGCGAGCAGACGCCGTCGACCGGCATCACCTCCGGCGGCGGCAAGGTGAGGGTGACGACGCCGAAGGGCACGATCATCGCCGGGAAGTGCTTGATCGGGGTCAACGCCTATGGCGGCACGCTCGAACCGGTGAGTGCCGCGCATATCATGCCGATTGGCTCGTTCATCGGCGCGACGGTACCGCTGGGAGCCGATTCCAAAGTGTTGCCGGGTGGCGAGGCAGTCGACGATTCGCGCTTCGTCGTGCGCTATTTCCGCAAATCGAAGGATGGGCGGCTGCTGTTTGGCGGGCGCGAGATCTACGCGGTCAACGATCCCAAGGACATCCACATCCACATCCGCCGGCAGATCGCCGAGATTTATCCGGCATTGAAGGACGTTGAGATCACCCATGGCTGGGGCGGTTATGTCGGCATCACCGTGCCGAGAAAGCCGTTCGTGCGCGAAGTGATGCCCAATGTGATCTCGATCGGCGGTTATTCCGGCCACGGCGTCATGCTGTCGAACTTTTTCGGCAAGCTTTATGCCGAGACGGTCGCCGGCAACCGCGACCGGCTGAAGCTGATCGAGGACCTGAAAATTCCACCCTTCCCCGGCGGCCGGCGTTTGCGCGCGCCACTGCTCTTTCTCGCGCTCAACTGGTACGCGTTGCGGGACAGAATCTAACCAGACGTTGCAGAACCCTTAACCAGGGCGCAGAATTCGCGCCACGGGCGCAGTGATGCCACAATCGCGGGCGAAAGATGATGCTCGTGGGCAGCTGAACGGGGAATTTTTGCGGGCCTGCCCGCTTTTGGTTTGGGACCGATGCCGATCGAAATGCCGGCTCTCCGGCATCGGTCGTAAGAACATCGGCCCGCAAATGGAGGTGGCAAGAGTGAGAGAGCCCTTCAGTTTCGGCGCGCCGGAACGACGGCGCCTTGCGATGCAATTCGGTTACGATATGCGGCCGACGTTCTGGCACGGGGTCCGGTCGAACGCGCATCTGGTAATCGCCGCGCTTGGCACGGCCGCACTGCTCGGCGTTGCCGCGGTGGCGCTGTGGCTGGCATTGCCGGCAAATGAGCGACAAGCGGCCGCAAGCCCTGAGCAGATCGTTCCGACCATCCCGGTCAAGACGACGAAGATCATGCCTGCCAAGGTTGCTGCGGCGCCGAGGACGACGGGCAAGGCAGATGCAGTTTCCCCAGCGGTGGCCGCAGCGGAAGCCGAGATACCGGCGCTGGCTCCCAACGATCCGCGCTGGACGGGGCCAAAGACGGCATCGGCCGCCGCCACGGCAGCATCCGACCAGCTGGCAAGCCAGACCGAGCAGGCGGCCGATAAATCGTCTGCTTCGGTGGCATTCGCCGACCCGGCGGCAAAACCCGACGCTGCGGCATTGTTTGCCAAGGTGGCGGCTCCCGGCAGCTCGACGAAGAACACAGGGCCTGACGGCGCGCAGACCGCCGCCATTCCCACGCCCAAGCCGCAACCGGCGGCGCAGACCGCGAGCGAAGACGACAACAGCACCAAGGCAAAATCCGGACGGATCCTGAGATCCGTTACCATGCGCACCGGCCCAAAGAAGAATGCGGCCGCCATTCTCACCGTGCCGGCCAAGACCTCGGTGCAAGTGATGAGCTGTAAGCAATGGTGCCAGATCGTCTACAACGGCAAGCGCGGCTGGGTCTACAAGAGCTACGTCAAAACCGGGGCGTAGGGCCGGCAGAGCGATTGCGGGTCGCTCGCCATCAGCCAGTCCTCCGCCGGATGACTGGACCGTTCAAATACAACGCCCGCCATCGACTTCCAGCGCCACGCCGGTGATGAAAGCCGCCTCGTCCGAAGCGAGCCAAAGCGCGGCATTGGCTATGTCGAGCGGCGTCGAAAGCCGGCCGAGCGGGATCGACGCGCGGAACTTCTCGCGGATCTCGGGTGTGTCGGCGCCCATGAATTTCGCGAGCATGCCGGTCTCGCCGGCAACCGGGCAGAGGCAGTTGACGCGGATGTTCTTCGGCGCGAGTTCCACCGCCATCGATTTGGTCGCGGTGATCGCCCAGCCTTTCGATGCGTTGTACCAGGTGAGGCCAGGCCGCGGCCTGATACCGGCCGTGGAGGCCGTCGTCAGGATGACGCCACCGCCTTGCCGCTCCATCACCGGTACCACGGCAAGCGCTGCGTGGTAGATCGCCTTCATGTTGACTGATGTGATCAGGTCAAAGGTCGCCTCATCGACTTCCAGCATATCACCGTTGCGATGGGTGTAACCGGCGTTGTTGACCATGATGTCGATGCGACCGAAGGCGCTCATTGCAGCATGGACCATGTCGTCGAATTCGGACCGCAGCGAGACGTCGGTCTGGGTCCAGATCGCGTTTTCGCCGATCTCGCCGGCGACGCGCTCTGCACCCTTGGCGTTCAGATCGGCGACGACTACCCGCGCGCCCTCCTCGGCAAAGCGCCTGGCCATGCCCTCGCCAAAACCCGAGGCGGCGCCGGTGATGATGGCGACCTTGTTTTTGAGGCGCATGCTTTTCTCACTCATCGTTGAAGACGATCGACGACGCGTTTGGCCACGGCCATCGAAAGATGTGTGTCCATTGCCGATTTCTCCTTTGGCTTTCGCCTTGATCCCGCTCTATGCTGCACCTGCGAACGCTCCCGGAAGCATCGCTTGCCGACAAGCCTCCGGCTAGCGCCGGTGTCAAGAGCACACGCGGATGTGACGCAATGGCACTGGCAAGTTTAAATCGATTAGATTATATCAGCCGCGTTATCGCGACCGGCGTCAGAGCGGACAGACCATGACCAGCCAGATCATCCCCGTCGACCCTTTCGACTTCATCATTTTCGGCGGCACCGGCGATCTGTCGGAACGCAAGCTTCTGCCATCGCTGTACCACCGCCAGCGCGACCACCAGTTTTCCGAGCCGACGCGCATCATCGGCACATCACGTTCGAAGATGACAGACGAGGAGTTCCAGTCTTTCGCCAGGCAGGCGATTGCCGATCATGTGAAACCGGAAGATATCGACGCCACGGAACTGAAGACGTTCCTCGCACGGCTCTCCTATATCCCGGCAGATGCAACAACTGGTGCCGGCTTCGACAGGCTGAAGAAGGCGATCGGCGACAGCGAACACATCCGCGCTTTCTATCTGGCGGTGGCGCCGGCGCTGTTCGGCGACATCTCGCACAAGCTGAAGGAGCACGGGCTGATTACGCCGAATTCGCGCATCGTGCTGGAAAAGCCGATCGGCCGCGATCTCGCTTCGGCGCGCGCGCTCAACGACCTGGTCGGCGACGACTTCCATGAAAGCCAGATTTTCCGCATCGACCACTATCTCGGCAAGGAGACGGTGCAGAATTTGATGGCGCTGCGCTTTGCCAACGCGCTCTACGAGCCGCTTTGGAATTCCGCCAATGTCGATCATGTGCAGATCACCGTGGCCGAGACAGTCGGCCTGGAAGACCGCGTCACTTATTACGACAAGGCCGGCGCATTGCGCGACATGGTGCAGAACCACATGCTGCAACTGCTCTGCCTCGTCGCCATGGAGGCGCCGTCGTCGATGGACGCCGATGCAGTCCGTGACGAAAAGCTGAAGGTGCTGCGGGCGCTGAAGCGCATCAACGGCAACGAGGCGCCGAAGCACACGGTGCGCGGGCAATACCGTGCCGGCGCCTCGGCCGGCGGGCCGGTGAAAGGCTATGTCGAGGAGCTCGGCAAGAACAGCAACACCGAGACTTTCGTTGCGCTCAAAGCCGAGATCGGCAACTGGCGCTGGGCGGGCGTACCGTTCTACCTCCGAACCGGCAAGCGGCTGGCGACGCGCGTTTCGGAGATCGTCATCGAATTCAAGCCGATCCCGCATTCGATCTTCGGCGAGAGCGCCGGGCCGATTTCCGCCAACCAGCTGGTCATCAGGCTGCAGCCCGACGAAGGCGTCAAGCAGTTCATCATGATCAAGGATCCAGGGCCGGGCGGCATGCGGCTACGCCAGATCCCGCTCGACATGAGTTTTGCGCAATCCTTCGACGGCCGCGCCCCCGATGCCTATGAGCGGCTGATCATGGACGTCATCCGTGGCAACCAGACGCTGTTCATGCGCCGCGACGAGGTCGAGGCGGCGTGGAAATGGATCGACCCGATTCAGGATGCCTGGGAAAGCGGAAGGCAAGAGGCGCAAGGCTACACCGCCGGCACATGGGGTCCCTCGGCCTCGATTGCGCTGATCGAACGCGACGGGCGGACATGGCACGAGAGCAATTAGGCGGCGCCTACAACTGGCACGAATTTGCCGGACGCCAGGAGTTGGCGACAGCACTTGCCGGCCACGTCGCCGGCCGCCTGTCAAAGGCGATCGCCGAGCGCGGCACGGCACTGCTGGCGGTCTCGGGCGGCACGACGCCGGCGAAATTCTTTGCGGCGCTTTCGACCGTTCCGATCGCCTGGGAAAAGGTGACGATAACATTGGTCGACGAGCGCTTCGTGCCGCCCTCATCGCCCCGCTCCAATGCCGGCCTGGTTGCCGCCAACCTGCTGCAGAACGCGGCCGCCGCCGCGAATTTCGTGCCGCTCTACCACGCCGCGGCAACGATCGAGGGGGCAGCGGTCTCCGACAGTGAGGCGCTGCAAGTGCTGCCCTGGCCACTCGACGTTGTTGTGCTCGGCATGGGAACTGATGGCCACACCGCCTCGTTCTTTCCGGATGCCGACAACCTGGCAAGATTGCTCGATCCGTCGTCGCAAAGGATTGTGCTTCCAGTTCACGCGGCAAGCGCCGGCGAGCCACGGCTGACGCTGTCACTGGCGCGGATCATCAATGCCGCCTTCATCGCGCTGCATATCGAGGGCGCGGAAAAACGCACCGCATTCGAGGCCGCGCTTGGAACTGGAACACGACAGCCCATTCGCGCCGTGCTCGATGCCACTCAAAAGCCCTTAGAGGTTTTCTGGGCACCCTGATCTCAACTTGGCTGCAGGTCCCGGCAACAGCCGGAAGGTGTTTGCGGGACCTCGCCTGAAAGGACCGACCGCCATGACAGCAAGACGCGACATCGAAGCCATCACCCAGCGCATCCGTGAGCGCTCCAAGCCCGGTCGCGCGGCCTATCTCGGCCGCATCGCCGAAGCCTCGAACCGCACCGCCAACCGGGCCGTGCTGTCTTGCGGCAACCTGGCCCACGGCTTTGCCGTCTGCAGCCCTTCCGAAAAGGTAGCGCTTGGCGGCGACCGGGTGCCGAACCTCGGCATCATCACCTCCTATAACGACATGCTGTCGGCGCATCAGCCTTTCGAGACGTTTCCGGCGCTGATCAAGGACGCGGCCCGCGAGGCCGGCGGCATCGCCCAGGTGGCCGGCGGCGTACCGGCGATGTGCGACGGCGTCACCCAGGGCCAGCCCGGAATGGAGCTGTCGCTGTTCTCGCGCGACGTGATCGCCATGGCCGCGGCGATCGGCCTGTCGCACAACATGTTCGATGCCGCCGTCTATCTCGGCGTCTGCGACAAGATCGTGCCGGGGTTGGTGATCGCGGCGCTGACCTTCGGCCATCTGCCGGCAGTCTTCATCCCGGCCGGGCCGATGACGACCGGCATTCCGAACGACGAAAAAGCCAAGATCCGCCAGCTCTATGCCGAGGGCAAGGTGGGGCGGGCCGAACTGCTCGAAGCGGAATCAAAATCCTATCACGGGCCGGGAACCTGCACTTTCTACGGCACAGCCAATTCTAACCAGATGCTGATGGAGATCATGGGGCTGCACACGCCCGGTGCCTCGTTCGTCAATCCGGGCACACCACTGCGCGACGCGCTGACCAGGGAAGCGACCAAGCGGGCACTGGCGATCACCGCGCTCGGCAACGCCTACACGCCGGTCGGGCGGATGATCGACGAGCGCTCGATCGTCAACGGCATCGTCGGCCTGCACGCCACCGGCGGTTCGACCAATCACACCATCCACCTGATCGCCATGGCAGCGGCGGCCGGCATCGCCATTACCTGGCAGGATATTTCCGACATCTCGGAAGCGGTGCCGCTGCTGGCGCGGGTCTATCCGAACGGCCTTGCCGATGTGAACCACTTCCACGCCGCCGGCGGGCTGGGGTTCCTGATCCGCGAACTGCTCGACGCAGGCATCCTGCACGAGGATGTGCGGACGGTGTGGGGCGAAGGGCTGCGCCCCTATGCGGTCGAGGCCAAGCTCGGCGCCGACGGCGGCGTCGTGCGCGAGGCCTCGCCGCGCCATAGCGGCGACGAGAAGGTGCTGGCGCCGTTCAAGAAGGCGTTCCAGCCGAGCGGCGGTCTGAAAGTGCTTTCGGGCAATCTCGGCCACGCCGTCATCAAGACATCGGCGGTCAAGCCGGAGCGGCGCATCATCGAGGCGCCGGCCAAGGTGTTCGACAGCCAGCAAGGCCTGAACGAGGCGTTCAAGGCGGGGTCGCTGACCGGCGACTTCATTGCCGTCATTCGGTTCCAGGGACCGAAGGCCAATGGCATGCCGGAATTGCACAGGCTGACCACCGTGCTCGGCATCCTGCAGGACCGCGGCCAGCATGTGGCGCTGGTCACCGACGGGCGCATGTCGGGCGCTTCAGGCAAGGTGCCGGCGGCGATCCACGTGACGCCGGAAGCGGCGGAGGACGGGCCGATCGCCAGGATCCATGACGGCGATATCATCAGGCTCGACGCCGAGGCCGGAACGCTCGAAGTACTGGTGCCAGCCGGCGATTTCGCACTGCGCCGCCCCGCGGACAGCGACCTCATAGGCAATGAATTCGGCTTCGGCCGCGAGCTTTTCGCCGGGTTCCGGCAGTTGGTAGGCCGCGCCGACCATGGCGCCAGCGCCTTCGGTACGGCGTGACCCTTTTTCGGCCATGAGGAAGAGCGGCCGATGGCTGCTCCCCCTTTATTTCTGCGCAATTCCGGACGGAAAACCGTTCCACACTTTTCCTGGAATTGCTCTGGATCTATTGAACCGTCAGCTCGGCTCGCGCACCGGCCCTGACCGTGACCGTGCCTTCTTTCGAGCTGTTGTCCGGTTTCTCCGAAACCACCGCGTAGTCGCCGGACGACAGGGTGGCTTCATACTTCTGGTCATAGGCGTAGCCGACCGACTTGCGGGTTCCGTCGATGTTCTTCCTGGCCTCGAATATCTCGATCTTCGAGGCCCCTGGCGCGGTTATCGTCAGCATGCCGGCGTTTATCGCGATCTTCAGATCCTGATGGTCGCCAACCTTGACGCTGAACGGCTGCTCGGCCACCGCAAGGTCGACCGTCGCGACCATTACATAATCGTCGGGCGGCAGATCGAACTTGCTGTCCGGACCGTAGGCATAAGTCACCTCCCGCCTGGTTCCGTCGACGTTCTTTTTCGCCTGGAGCACCTTGAAACCAACGCCCGAACCCTCGGCCTTGTCACCGCCGGCAGCATAATAGGCATTGGCAACGATACGCCCGACGCCGACAATGATGTCCTTGTCGATGACCCTGCCGGCGGCAAGCAGGATCGTCTCGGTAACCATGCCCTGGCCGATCGTGACGGTCACCTTCTGGTCGCCGGCCGGCAGCACGACTTTCGTGTCGCCGTAATAGGTCGGCGGGGTATCGACGCCGGGATAGCCGATTACGACAGCCGCGCCGTCATCTACGTCCGCTCCTTCGCTTGGCCTGGGGTGGATGACCAGCGTGCCGGCATTCAGGTTGAAGTGCGGCTTGGCGACCTCGCCAGGCTCTATCTTGATCTTCTGTTCGGCCCTGGCCTCGCCGGCGCGCGCGACGACGATGTAGTCGCCCGGCTCCAGATTGCCTTTGTAGGCGCCATATTCGGTGATGACGGGATCGCCGCGCGTGCCGTCGGAATTCGCCTTGTAGATCTCCCAGGCATTGCCGTCGGTGACGGGATCGCCACCCTCGGCAAGCACGACGGTGGGCACGAAATTGGACTCCGCCGGCTTGGCGGGGGTCGGCTGGGGAGCAGGCTGCGGGGCGGGAGCCGGTTCAGGGACGGGTGGCGGAGGCGCGACGGTCTCGACCAAGGCGTCGTGCAATGCCTTTTCATCCGATGCCTCGACATATTTGCCGCCGGTGTTGTCGGCGAGGCAAGCAACCTGCTTGCCCTCGGCCGCCGTCAGGCCGAAGCCGACAACATTGACGGTGAAGTCGACGCCGGCAGCCTCCAGTTCCTTGCCGAGCGCACAGGGGTCGCCATTGCATGTCTCGATGCCATCGGTGATGAGAACGACCGTCGCCTTCTCCTCGGTGTATTTCAACGCCTCCGCCGCTTGCTTGACCGCGGCGGTCAGCGGCGTCTTGCCCTGAAATTTCAGGCTGTCCGCCGCGGCTGAGATCGCACTTGCCGAGCCGGCCTGTGGCGGCACGATCAGTTCGATGTCGTCGCAACTGGCCTTCTCGCGATGGCCATAGGCCATGAGGCCGATTTCCTCGTCGGCCGGGACCGATTGCAGCACGTTCCGCAGCGATTGACGGGCGATTTCGAGCTTGGGCTTGCCGTCGATCTGCGCCCACATCGAGCCGGAGGCATCGAGAATGACGATGACGCGATCGGCGGCGAAGCCGAACCCCGTCATCCACAGCAGCAGGGCCGCCGCAGCGGCGCTCCGCACGAATCCGGCCATTGAATATCTCCCCGTCAGTCGCCGCCGCTCGGCGCCGGAAAGCTATTTGACGCTGCGTCGCGACACAAGCCCGGGCGGAGCACGAAGCTCCGCCGCCTCTGTGCAAAACCCTCAATAGGTCGTGCGGCGTTCCTCGGAAGGTGGCCGGCCGAATTGCAGCCGGTAGCTCTGGGCAAAATAGGAATGCGAGGTGAAGCCGGTGGCGATTGCCACGTCGAGGATCGGCATGTTGGTCTGGCGCAGCAATTCGCGCGCCCGCTCAAGCCTGAGCCGCATGTAATAGCGCCCGGGCGTCACACTGAGGTGGCGCAGGAACAGGCGCTCGACCTGGCGCACCGACAGGCCCGCCGACTTGGCGAGCTGCACCGCCGACAGCGGCTCGTCGAGATGGTCGGCCATCAGCTCGACGATGCGCCGCAGCTTTTCTGACTTGCCGGTCAGGTCGCGCTCCGGGCCGACACGCTGGCGGTCACCGGCCGAGCGGATGCGCTCATGCTGGAACTGGTTGGCGACGCCATTGGCGAGGCTCGAGCCGAAATCGCCGCGCACGATCTCCAGCATCAGGTCGATCGAGGTGGTGCCGCCAGCGCAGGTGTAGCGCTTGCGGTCGATCTCGAAGACGTTGCCGGTGCAGTTGATCTCCGGAAAGCGTTCGAGGAAACCGGCGCGGTTTTCCCAATGTATGGTGCAGCGATAGCCATCGAGCTGCCCTGCCTCGGCAAGCAGATAGGACCCGACCGAAAGCGCGCCGAGCGCATTGCCGCGCCGGCCCCAGCTGCGCAGCGCCGCCAGCACCTTGCTCTTGCCGGGAAATTCCGTCGTTAGCCCGACCGAGACGAACAGGATGTCGACCGGCGGCAGATCGGCAACGGCGTAGTCGATCTTGAGCGGCAGGCCGTTAGACGCCATGACGGCATCGCCGTCGGCCGACACCGTCGTCCAGCCATAGAAATCGCGGCCGAGCAGCCGGTTCGCCGACCGGAACGTGTCGATTGCCGCGGCCAGCGAGAACATGGAGAACTTGTCGACCAACAGAAACCCGAACTGCCGGCCGCCCTGAACGGGATCATTGGTGACCGGCCGCTCTAAGGGGACAGTGAGGTTGGGCAAGGACGCTGCTCTCTGGTCAGAAGGAAGGCCGTTTCAACCCGGCTGCGAGGTAGGCGGAAGCTAGCGTGTTGGCCATCAGCATGGCAATGGTCATCGGCCCGACGCCGCCAGGCACCGGCGTGATGGCGCCGGCCGCCTTCGCTGCTTCGGCAAAGGCGACATCGCCGACAAGGCGGGTCTTGCCTTCGCCCTTTTCAGGTGCGGCGATGCGGTTGATGCCGACGTCGATGACGGTGGCGCCAGGCTTGACCCAGTCGCCGCGGACCATTTCAGGCCGGCCGACGGCTGCAACCAGAATATCGGCGGTGCGGGCAAGCGCCGGCAGGTCCCTGGTGCGGCTGTGTGCGATGGTGACGGTGCAGTTGGCGGCAAGCAGAAGATTGGCCATCGGTTTGCCGACGATGTTCGAACGCCCGACGACGACCGCATTGAGGCCGGACAGGTCCTTGCCGCGCACGCGTTCGGTCAGCAGCATCGAGCCGGCCGGCGTGCAAGGTACGAAGGCGGTCTCGAGCTCGCCGGTGCCAAGCTTGCCGACATTGATGAAGTGGAAACCGTCGACATCCTTCTCCGGCGCGATGGTCTGGATGATCTTGCCGGCATCGATATGGCCGGGAAGCGGAAGCTGCACCAGGATGCCGTTGATGGCCGGATCGGCGTTGAGCTGGCCGATGATCTTCAACAGGTCCGGCTCGGAGGTTTCGGCCGGCAGCGTGTGCTGAACCGAATGGAAGCCGCATTCCTTGGCGGTGCGCGATTTGGAGGCGACATAGACCTGGCTCGCCGGATCCTCGCCGACGATGACCACGGCGAGACCGGGCTGCCGTCCGCCCTTTTCCGCGAGTTCGGCGGTCAGGACCTTGACCCGCCGCACCACGTCTTCGGCGACGCTTTTTCCGTCAATCAACTCAGCCATGAACCACCCTCGACGCCTATCGCGTAAGCCTGCCGCGTCAAAACATCCATGCGGCGCGCTCCAGATATCTTTTATGCAGGTCGTTGCCCAGAACCATGCGCAGGCGGGCGGACTGCAGCGCGGCATTTTCACGAAAATCGAGCCGGGCAATCCCGTCAATGCGCCGTCCCATGCCGTTAACTCGAAACCGGCATGTTTTATTCGACGCTTAGAAATAGCGGCGGCGCGTGCGGTTTTCGGTGAGCTCCCGAACGACCTCGCGGAATTCGCGCAGGCTGGCGCGGATTTCTTCGATCTGGGTTTGCTGATCGGCGGCTTCCGAGGCCTGATTTGCCGCCTTCGACCAGGCCTGAGTATGGGCCGAATGCGGCGGCGTGGGTTGCTGCGGATAGAAGACAGGCGATATGGCTGCGCTGGAATTTGTCGCGGCGGAAGTCTCGCCGGACGCCATCTCCTCCGGCGCTCTGCCGGGCATGAGCCTGCGCAGCGCTGACAACACGGCGCCGATCGGACCCCGACGCGCTGCCCGGTACGCTTTGTCCTCAGCGGAGCCGGCATCGGGGCCGCCAAGGGAGCCAGCGGGTTCGAAAACTACATCGGCAGCTGCAGCCTCTTCCATCAGCATGGTGCCGGCCTTTGGCTCATCAGGATCGGGCTGGCTGATACCGGCGGCTGCCAACAGGATCGGGCTGGCACGCGCTTCGCGGCGCGAGCGGGCGAGACGATGGCGTGTGGCGGCATCCTCGCGCCATGACGGGCCTGCGCGGTCCTCTAGCGAAACCAGCGACGCTTCGTCCCCGTCGCTCGCTGCCTCGACGAACGACAGCAGGGACTGCTCGTTCCTCCAGTGTTCACGATTATTCCTATAAGCCATGGTTTCTGGAGCTTTCCCCTCGGGCTGGGACGTAGCGACCGCCACTGGTTAAGCGATGCTAAACAGGCATAGGAAATAAAAGGTTAATTTGGTCGCCGCGCCACTGCACGACTACATGCGCATGCCAACCGCAAGGTCCGGGTTTCCGCCTGATCACGGTCCCAACAGGACTTCCCCGCCCTGCCGCGAACGTCTATGGGGAAGCCATCTCTATGGGAGGCTTTCGATGACGATCAGGCTTGTTCTCGCCGGTTGCGGCAATATGGGCTACGCCATGCTCTCGGGCTGGCTGAAAGCCGGCAAGCTCGCTCCGGCTGCGGTGTTCGTGGTCGAGCCCAGTGCCGAGTTGCGCAAGCGTGCCGAAGCACTGGGCTGCTCTGCTGCCGCGGATGCCGGCGCCATCCCGGCAGACGCCGTGCCGGCCCTCGTCGTCCTTGCGGTCAAGCCACAGGTGATCCGCGACGTGACCGCTGGCTACATCCGCTTCAACGATGGCCGAACCACTTTCCTCAGCATCGCCGCCGGGACGCCGGTCGCCACGTTCGAAGGCGTTCTCGGCGACCGCGCGCCGATCGTGCGCTGCATGCCCAACACGCCGGCGGCGATCGGCAAGGGCATGATGGTGGTGTTTTCCAACAGGCTGGTTTCCGAGGACACCAAACGCCTTGTCGCCGACCTGCTTTCGGCGAGCGGGCAAGTGGCCGACATCGACGACGAAGGCCTGATGGATGCGGTGACGGCAGTCTCCGGATCGGGGCCGGCCTATATCTTCCACTTCATCGAAGCGCTGACCGTGGCCGCCGAGAAGGCTGGCCTGCCTGGCAAGGTCGCAAAGCTTCTGGCCATGCAGACGGTCTACGGCGCCGCCTCGCTTGCCGCCGAAAGCGGCGAGGAGCCTGGCGTGCTCAGGCAGCAGGTGACCAGCCCCAACGGCACTACGGCTGCCGCCCTTGCCGTGCTGATGGGCGAGGACCGTCTGACGCGCCTGCTCACCGAAGCGGTGGAAGCGGCGCGGCTGCGGTCGATCGAGTTGGGGAAGTAGGGCTTTTGAGAGAAGCCGGTCGGCGGCGATCGTCTGCCGTGCGTTTCAGCGGCAATAGCCGCCTTTAGAAAAGCAGGGCTCCTTCGCGCCCCCCTCTGTCCTGCCGGACATCTCCCCCACGAGGGGGGAGATTGGCAGTTTGGGCGCTTCGCTCACGAACTGCGATGCACCTACCCCGCCCCATACAGCATCTCGTCCTGCAGCCGGCGCAAGGCGAACAGCCTGGTCGTCGGGTCGGGCGCAGCATTGTCGGCGGTGAGCAATTCGCCTTTCCTCACCGGTTTCAGCACCTTGCCGCCTTCGAGCAGACCGACCGGCACGGCGCGGTGGGCGCGGGCTTCTTCGACGGTCATGGTCCAGGAGCGGTAGCAGGTCTCGCCGATCGCGTCGAAAACCTCGCCTGCCGCCAGATCCCGCTTGGCCACCGCGCAGACCTCGGCAACCGGCCGCGGCAGCGGCACCATGTCGGGTTTGCCGTAGAGCGCGATACGAGCGGCCGTCAGCGGAACTTCCAGCGAGGTCAGATGGTAGGGCCTGAAGAAGCTGTAATAGGGGCCGTGGCCGATATGCAGATCGTCCATGCGCTCGATGATGCGCGGATGCGTCGCCTCGACGATGACGAAGACGCCGGGCGCCACGCCCTTGCCGACGGTGTAGTCGACGACGCCCTTTTTCGACAGGATGCCGCCCTGCTCGCGCGGGATCAGCACCTTGACCAGCTCGTCGCGATCGGCCTTGGGGCCGTGCATGCCGGGAACGTCGGGCACCAGCCCGGTGGCGTTGGCAATGGCGCACATCTCGACCATGGTTTTCGAGCCGTCGACGAACTCGACCAGCATGCGCGGGTTCATGTTTCGGCGCAGCGCTTCGGCGCGGTAGTCGTCGGGAACGGCGTCGTGGTTGAGCGGGTTGTTCTTGCCCTTGCCCGCGGAGACGATGGTGTAGCCGAGCGCCGAGGCGAACTCGATCAGTTCCATGCAGCTCGACGGCTCGTCGCCGGCGCCGACCGAATAGACGACGCCGAGCCTGTCCGCCTGCTGCTTCAGATAGCAGCCAATGGTGACATCGGCCTCGACATTCATCATCACCAGATGCTTGCCGTGCTGCATCGCCATCAGGTCGAAATCGGCGGCGACGCCGGGCTTGCCGGTAGCATCGATGACGACGTCGATAAGCGGATTGGTGACCAGCATTTCGTTCGAGGTAATTGCGATCTTGCCGTTTTCGATCGCCTGGCTGACCTTCGAAGCGCTGTCCGCTTCGGCTGCCATCGCCTCGTCGCCATAGGCAATGCGGATGGCGTCACGCGCCGTATGCGGCCGGCGGGTCGAGATCGCGCAAACCGAAATGCCCGGCATCAGCATGCCTTGCGTCACCAGGTCGGTGCCCATCTCGCCCGAACCGATAACGCCGATGCGCACCGGGCGGCCTTCCGCGGCACGCTTGGCAAGATCGCGGGCAAGCCCGGTCAATGCGACATTGGTCATACTGGAAACGTCCACTGCTTTTTGATTTGAAGCGGGAATAGCAGGGAACGGCAACCCATTGCCAATCGAAACCGGCCGCGGCGGCGATTTCTTGCGCGTGATGCCAAACCGCAATTGGCTCAATCTTGGAACAGCCGACCAATTCGACGGGCGAGAGGCTGCAGCAGAAACAACACGCGCCGCCAGAGCGAGGAGCCGGCTAACAATGGACGGAAAATCTTAGGCAATCCTTTAGTCGTTGCTGCCCAAATAGGGAAATGGAATGGCGTGCCCGTATTTTCACGCATGTGTTCCGCTCTCTGCAAGGAATCGGCGAGAGCGGCAACGTTGCTACTATATTTGCCCTGTCGTTGCCGATCGTCGTCGGTGCAGCGGGCCTCGGTGTCGAAACGTCCTACTGGTACTATAGCAGCCTGAAATTACAGGCTGTGGCGGATGCGGCAGCCTATGCCGGCGCTCTGGAAAAGGTTTCGGGATCCGACAAGCCAACGATAGTCTCCGCCGCGACGCTGTCGGCGACGACGAACGGCTGGGAACCGGCAACAGGTACGATCGAGGTCTTCATCCCTCCGTCTTCCGGCCCGAATGTCGCGAAAAAGGCGGTCGAGGTTATCGTTCATCAAAAGCTTGATCGATTTTTCACGGCAATATTTACGCAAAACTCGGTTGGCGCCCAGGCAAGGGCGGTGGCTCTTATCACCGACGCTTCAAAAGCCTGCATGCAGGCGCGCGATCCTTCCGCTTCCAAAGCGGTGCTCTTTTCCGGCAGTTCGACCACAAAACTGACCGGCTGCTCCGTGATGTCCAATTCCATAGCTGCGGATGCTATCAAGCTTCAGGGATCGGCCAACCTTCAGGTCGATTGCCTCATATCAGCCGGCGGCGTTTCGTTGAACAACCCTGTAACAACCGTTTGCGCCAGCCCCATAACCCAGGCCTTACCCGCTGGTGATCCCTTTATCGACTTGCCGACGCCACCAGCCACAACTCCCTGTCAAAACTCGAGATTGTCAACCCTGACCCCCGGGACATACTGCAGCGGGTTGAGCCTGAGCGGCAATGTTGTCCTCTCGCCCGGCATATACGTCATCCAAGGCGGTGATTTCAAAGCGAACTCGAACGCGAATATCTCCGGCGACGGAGTCATCATCTATCTGGCCGGCAGTTCGGGCGTCAGCATGAACGGCAACGCCACAATCAAGCTTAGCGCACCGACGTCGGGCACGTATTCCGGTGTCCTGTTTTACGGCAACAAGGGTAACCCGACGGGATCGAACACGTTCAATGGCACGGCGGATTCGCTTTTGACCGGCGCCCTGTATTTTCCAACCCAGGCAGTCAATTACCTCGGCAATTTCTCTGGCAAGGGCGGTTGCACCCAGGTCGTCGCCGGTACCGTGCAGTGGTCTGGCAATACGAGCATCAGCCAGGATTGCACGAGCCTCGGAATGCGTGACATTCCGGCCGCACAATCAATAAAGCTAGTCGAGTAATCTTCGTGGCACGGATTTCAGTCCGGATGTTCCGGAGCGATTCAGGTGCTGCCGCGGTCGAGTTTGCGCTGGTACTGCCGATCCTTTGCCTGGTACTTCTCGGCATTACTGACGGCTGGTCTTTTGTATCAAGCGCATTGTCGATGCGTGCCGGCGTTAAAACGGCGGCCAATCTAGTGATGCAAGGCGCAGCCGACGACGTGACTATCCAAGTCGTCGCCCTTTCGAGCTGGGAAACCCATCCCGATGACGCGCAGGTGACGCTGCGCCGGAAATATATGTGCGGGACCATCGTGGTCGATCCATCTGTCCTGTGCGACAGTTCGAAAGCTCCCGCCGTCTTTGTGGAAATACAGGCGACAGCCACCTGGTCACCGCCCTTCAGTTTTGGCGCGTTTTCCCTCTCGCGCGAACTCAGTCATCAACAGGTGATTCGTGTCCGCTAAGTCGAGAGCTTTCACGGGGGATGCATCAGGCGGAGCTGCATTAGAGTTCGCGCTGATCGCGCCTTTCCTGATAATGCTTTTGATCGGCATCTTTGCATTCGGCTGGGCTCTGAATGCCATGTCGAGTGTTCGGTACACGCTGGAAACGTCGTCACGTGCGCTGCAAATGAAAAACTCGCTGACGCAGGCCCAGATCCAAGCCATTGCCACGGAAAAATTACTGGATTTGGGATTGAAAGACGTCGAGGTGACAATAGCAATCGACGCCCCCAGCGGCGGCTTTCGCATGGCACATCTGACCGCCCAATATGCATTCGCAGTCGAGTTCCCGTATTTCGACCGATATCCGATAAATTATCAGACAACCGTCACAGTTCCCCTGACTGCATCGTGAGCACGACCTGGCCAGTCGAGCGGCACCTTTCGATGTTCGCTGCGCGCCGCCTTTATAGGCGATCGCCTTGTACAGCGTGCCGTTGCCGGCTTTGTTCCGGCCGAGCCTCTCCCCTCGCCCGGCGCTGCGCCGCCGCTACTTGTTTGTTGACAGGCATGCGAGGCCTACATGTGGAATTTGGCAGCAGAGGGCTGGAGGCTCCTCAAGCAGAGCGTCATCGGCTTTATCGACGACAATGCGCTGAGCCATGGGGCGGCGATAGCGTTTTATGCCACGACCTCGCTCGCGCCGATCCTGCTCATCATTGTCGCTATCGCCGGCATGGCCTTCGGGCACGAGGCGGCGCAACTCGCGCTTTCGGCACAGATCGCCGGCCTGATGGGGCCGCAAAGTGCCGATCTGCTGCAAGCGACGATCGAAAACGCCTCGCAGAAGGAAGCGGGAACCCTTGCCAGCATTCTGGGGCTGGTCACGCTGTTCGTTGCCGCATCCGGCGTGTTCGGCGAAATGCAGCTGGCGCTGAACGAAATCTGGAAAGTCAAACCGAGCGGGGCAACGATTTCACGGCTGGTCCGGGCACGCATTGCAAGCCTGGGCCTGGTCGCCGCCCTCGGGTTCCTGCTGCTGGTGTCGCTGGTCGTAAGCGCCGCAATTTCGGCGCTCGGAGAAGTCATCAACGCCTACCTGCCGTTCGGCACCATCATCCTGAGCGCGATCAACGGGATCGTCTCGTTTGCCCTGATCACGCTGCTGTTTGCCGCGATTTACAAGGTGCTGCCCGACCGCAGCCTGCAATGGCGCGATGTCGGCCTCGGCGCCGTGGTCACCGGGTTTCTGTTCACCATCGGCAAGTCGCTGATTGGCTGGTATATCGGAACCAGCGCCATCTCATCATCATACGGCGCGGCCGGCGCGCTGCTTGTCGTGCTGTTATGGGTCTATTATTCGGCGGAGATATTTCTGCTGGGCGCCGAATTCACGCGAGCCTATTCGGTCCGACACGGCAGCCGGTCCGATTTGAAGAACAAGGTGGAATCGCATGAGAAATGAGTTCACACCGAAATTCGACCTAGCCGGCAAGGTGGCGCTGGTCACCGGCGCCTCGCGCGGCAGCAGCCGCGCCTGCGCCTGCATTTGCTGGCCACATCCCGCTCGGCCGCATCGGCGACCCGATCGACGTCGCCGGCACCGTGGTGTTCCTCGCCTCGCCGGCGGCGTCGCTGATCAATGGCGCGAGTATATTGGTGGATGGCGGTTGGTCGGTAGCGTGATAGGGCTCTTTGGCTGGTAGTGCGACACCGCCTCTCCCACTCCGGAAGAAGCGCGCGGACTTCGCAGCTCGTTGAGCGGTTCAAGGTTAGTCCAAGAGGTCTTTTATGGGCGAAAAATCTCAATTGAACAGTGAATTCGACGAACCGCGGAATGAGCCACTCTTCACGGCTATCTCGCAGAAAGACCCCGCCTTCCTTGCAGCTTACGATCGCGCGCTTGCGAGTGTGCCGACATTTGTCGAACACATCGAGGGAAATGCAGATGCCTTCTGTTCCGCGAAGCTTCGGTTTCGCGATCCCGACGAGTCCGAACGTCTTGGGGAGGACCACTTTGTTTTCCTTTGGCTTGCCGCAGTGCATTATCATGCTGAGGAGCGGCTATTTTCGGGTACGTTTTTCGAGGTGCCACCCGAGCTTCAGAAATGGCATCAGGTTGGACAGCGGCTTGCATTTGAAGGCGATGATATTTTCGATTGGATGGTTCTCGACGCGGGGCACTTGCAGGGGGGATTCACATTGCGCGTAACCCGAGACAAGCTTCCTGAGAAAGATCGTGGCTCATACGATCGATACATCGGAGTTTCAGTTTATGAGCCACTGCCGTCCTGATTCAACGCATGCTTGATGGCCTGGTTTTTCGTTGGAGGATTGGGCAACCGCACTGGTCAAACCAGCTTTCTCATTCATTGCCGGCGAGCCAATGGACCATGTTCGCCATCAGTCTTCCGTAGAACGGCCATCCGAGGAAATCCTGCGAGAGCCAATGCGGGCCGATATCGGTTGCCCAGGCAATCGTGCGGCCGCGGCCATGGCTGCCGACGGCAAGGAGCGGCCAGTCGGCGCCGCGATGGTGGCAGGTCGCCAGAAGCCGGGACGAACCGTCGCGCCTGAATTCCAGCTTGTTCATGCCGAGAATCGGCGGCAGCGGCCCCTCCACTCCGGACAATATCGGATGTGACGGCTGCAGGATGGAGGCCTGCAGGCCTTGCGGCACCTCCATGCCGTCACAGAAGGGCAGGCAGCGGACCGGCAGCACATCCTCAACCGGGGTGTCGTGGAACCGCGCCGTCCCGAACATGCCCTGAAAGCCCATGTAACCGCCGGCCAGCATCAGCCCGCCGCCACCTTCGACATAGGCCTTGAGCAGATCGAGGCGGTTGACGCCGACACGCCCGGCGCGGGCATCCGGCGTCACCAGCAATGTCAGGGCGCCGACATCGGAGATCACCACCGCCTGATATTGGGCGAGCGCATCGAGTTCATAGGGAAACTCCGCGCTGCAACGCTCACCGCCGATCTGCGTGACCGCGATGCCTTCACTGGCCAGCGCGGTATTGAAGGCGGTCGCACCATTTGTCGAGGCCGCGCTTGTAAGTACATCGCTGCCGATGGCGACCGACGTCGTCGCCGCAAAGGTTTCGCCTGCAAGCAATATCTTCATTGCCGCCCCCGCACTGTTTTCATTCGAGATGTTTTAGGAGGGGCGCCGGATGGACCCGGCGCCCCGCTGGAACTTGAGCTCTAAAGGATCAGAACTTGAACTCGGCCAGATTTTCGGGGGTCACGATCTTGGCCGGACCAAGGATCAGTTCGCCGCCGGCGCCAATCGTGTATTCGCCGAGCCTGCCTGCCGTGAACTTCTCACCCTCCTTGCCGGTGATCTTGCACTGCGCAAGCGCCTGGGCTGTCTGATAGGTAAGATAGCCAAGATCGGTGACGTTCCACCAGATATCTTGAGCCGCCCCGTCCTTAATGTATTTCGAGATCAGAGTGGCCGGCGCGAGGCCGGTCAGCTTGACCTTGCCGATCATGCCCGCTTCCTCGAGTGCACGCGCGGCCGCCGGAAGGCCGATGCCTGCCGGGACGATGATCACCTTGAGATCGGGAAACGCCTGGACCAGCGCCAATGCCTGCTGCTGGTTGATCTGTTCGCTTTCTTCGCCGTAGGCCACCTGCACCAGCTTCATCTTGGAGAACTTCGGCTCGGCCGCCATCTTCGCCTTCATGAAGTCGATCCAGGCGTTCTGGTTGGTCGCCGTCGGCGTCGACGACAGGATCGCGAATTCGCCTTCACCGCCACTGAGGGCGAATGCACTTTCGAGCATCATTTCTGCCAGACTGTCGCCCTTGACCTGATTGACAAATGCCGCGCGGGCATCGGCGGCCACATCGGAGTCATATGAAATCACCCTGACGCCTTGCTGAACGGCGCGCTTCAGCGCAGGCGCGACGGCATTGGCGTCGTTGCCGGCAATTGCGATGACCCCGACCTTCTGCGACACGAGGCTGTTGATGAATTCGATCTGTGCCTCGGCAGTCGCCTGCGATGGGGCGACCTGGGTAGCGGTGCCGCCAATTTCCTTGGCCGCCTCTTGTGCGCCTCCGAAGGCCACTTTGAAGTAGGGGTCCGTGTCGAGCTTGGGCAGGAAACCGACCGTTACGGGTTCCTTGGCGCACTCCTGGCTGAAGGCCAGCGACGTTGGCGCAAGCAGAACCGCGGATGCGAGCAGGGCTAATCTAAACGCTTTCATTGTGACTCCTCCGTCAAAATTCGGGCTTGAAGGAAGGGGCCCGAGATCACCCCTTTGTCTCCCGCATTGCGCGGGATCTATTGAGCATCTCCTGTGTGGAGCGCCAGTAATTGCCGACCAGCAGCGAACCGATCAGAAGCAGGCCGATGATCATGCCCTGCGCGTCGCCACCGATCTGGTTCAGCGCCAGCACGTTACGGATGATGGCGATGAGGACCAGTGCCAGCATGACGCCGGTCAGGCGGCCCTTGCCGCCAAAGACGCTGACGCCGCCGAGCAGCACGATGGTGATGACATCGAGCTCCATGCCGAGCGCGTTGTTGGCGCGGGCGTTGGAAAGGCGCGCGGTATAGACGATGCCGGCTATCGCCGCGACGACGCCCGAGACGACGAACAGGTTCAGCACCATCCGGCGCGTGTTTATGCCGGAATAGCGCGCCACTTCGGGGCTGCCGCCGAGCGCGTAGATGCGCTTGCCGGTCGGCGTCTTCTGCAGCACGACCGCGAACACCGGCGCCAGCACCAGGAAGGGCACGATGGTCCACGGTATCTCGGTGCCCGGCAGGTTGTTGATGCCGAAGTCGACGACCGCGGGCGGCAGGATGTTGACCGAGCCGGTGCCGAGCAGGATGTAGCCAATGCCTCGATAGAGCGCCATGGTGCCGAGCGTCACAACCAACGACTGCAGTCCAAGACCCGAGACCAGATAGCCGTTGAAGGCGCCGAGCAGGCCGCCGACGGCGAGCGTCAGCGGGATTGCGGCAAGCGTCGGCACACCGGCCTGGACCAGCAAGCCAAAGACGACGGAGGTCAGCGCCAGCACCGAGGCGATCGACAGGTCGATTTCGCGGGTAATGATGAGCAGCGTCATCGGCAGGATCAGCAATGCCTTTTCCGAGGCGCTGGCGGCCAGTTGCGAAAGATTGAAGCCGGAAACGAAATTCGGCACGAAGATCGCGGCATAGAGGAAGATGGCCACGCAAGAGGTCGCCAGCAGCAGATCCCAGAAGTCGATCGAACGGAGGAACTTTTTCACCGCGCCCTCGCCTGTCTTGCCTGCTCGGCACGCCGCACGATGAAGGTGTCGATGCCGATGGCGACCAGGATAACCAGGCCGTAGACGCCCTGCAGCCACAGCGGGTCGACGCGCACCAGCGTCAGCCCGTTCTTGATGACGAGCAGTGTGAGGGCTCCGAGAATGATGCCGAGCAATGTGCCCGAACCACCGCGGATGGCGACGCCGCCGACCACCGCCGACGCGATGACGGTGAGTTCGAAGCCGAGCGCGACGCGGGCGTCGATGGTCGCATAGCGCGATGCCCACAGCGCGCCGCACAGGCCGCCGAGCAGGCCGGCCATGCCAAAGGCCAGCAGGATGCGGCGGTCAACGGGGATGCCGATCAGACGCGCGCCGTCCGGATTGGAGCCGGCGGCGAACAGTTCGCGGCCGACGGCGGTGCGATAGAGCAGCACATAACCCAGGCACAGGATGACGATCGCGATGACGACGATCAGCGGCACGCCGGCGATCTTCAGGCCGGTCATGTCGAGCCAGGCTTGCGTGACTTCGTCGGCGCTGATCTGGTCGCCGGCCGCCCAGATCGAGTTGAAGCCGCGGAAGATCGACATCGAGGCCAGCGTGACGACGATCGCCGGGATCTTTCCCCTGGTGACGACGAGGCCGTTGATCAGGCCGGCGACACCACCGACGGCGCATGCGGTCATCAGGCCGATGCCAATGTCGAGCCCCGGATAGGCCTGGACCATGCTGGCCGCCATGTAAGCCGACAGGCCGATCACCGCTGCGATCGAAAGGTCGATGTTGCGGGTGATAAGCACCAGCATCTGCGCGAGTGCCGCTACGACGAGCAGCGCGGCATCCATCGACACCGCGGTCAGGTTTGCAGCGCTCACCATGCGCGGGTTGATGATGGTGACCGGGATGGCGACCGCCAGCATCGCGGCGAGCAGGCCGAACTCCCGCCGCTTCAGTATGTCGAGCGGTCCTTTTCTTGTCTCCTCACCGGCGGCCTGTGCCGCCGCATCGGCGCTTTCGCCGGCTTTCGTCGCTGCTTCCAGCACCTTTTCCTGGGTAGCTTCGCCCCTGCTGAATTCGGCCGTCCGATGGCCTTCGCGCAGGACGATGATGCGGTCGCACATGCCGATGAGCTCGGGCATTTCGGAGGAGATCAGGATGATGGCCATGCCTTGCGCTGCAAGGTCGGCGATCATTGCATGCACTTCCGCCTTGGTGCCGACGTCGATGCCTTGCGTCGGTTCGTCGAGGATGAGGACGCGCGGTTCGGTGCGCAGCCACTTGGCCAACACCACCTTCTGCTGGTTGCCGCCGGACAGTTCCTTCACCGGCTGCGCGTAGCCGGAAAAGCGAAGCTTCATGCGCTTCAGCCAGTCCGAAACCAGATCGATCGCGCGGTTCGTGCCGTAGACGCCGGAGCGGGCCGCCTTGTCGAGGACGGGCAGCACGGCGTTGTCGAGGATGGAAAAATCCATCACCAGGCTCTGGCCCATGCGGTCTTCCGAGACATAGGCGATGCGCGCATCCATGGCGTCACGCGCCGACGCGAAGCGCACAGTCTCGCCGTCGATCAGGATTTCGCCGGCATCGGGCTGGTCGATGCCGAACAGCACGCGCGCGATCTCGGTCCGCCCGCTGCCGACCAGGCCGCCGAGCCCGAGCACCTCGCCGGCATGGAGCTTGAAGTCGATATTGGAAAAGCCGCCGGCGTGTGAAAGCCCCCTCGCCTCCAGCACCAGTGCGCCGGTGGCGTGGTTTCGCTGCGGATAGAGGTCGGTGACCTCGCGGCCGACCATCATGCCGATGGCGGCGGCGCGGCCAAGCTCGGCCTTCGGCTTGACACCAATGAGACGCCCGTCGCGCAGCACCGCGATGCGGTCGGCGATGCGGAAAATCTCGTCCATGCGGTGGCCGACGAACATCATCGCCACGCCGTGCAGCCGCAGGTCGGCGACGACGGCGAACAGCCGCTCGACCTCGCGCTGCGACAGGGCGGCCGTCGGCTCGTCCATGATCAGCACCCGCGCGTCGAGCGACAGGGCGCGGGCGATCTCGACCAGTTGCTGTTCGGAGGTGCGCAACGTTCCGAGCCGGGTTTCGGCCGGCACGTCGAGGCCGACTGTCGCCAGCACCCTGCGCGCGCCGGCAAGCATGGCGGCGTTGTCGATACCGCCGAAGCGGTCGCGCGGCATATGGCCGAGATAGATGTTTTCCGCCACCGAAAGATCCGGGAAAAGACCGGGGTGCTGGTGCATGACCGAGATGCCGGCAGCCTGGGCGTCGTGCGGCGAATGAAAGACCACAGGCTTGCCATCGACTTCGACATGGCCGCCGGTCGGGAGATACACGCCGGCCAGCAGCTTTACGCAGGTGCTTTTGCCGGCGCCGTTTTCGCCAAGCAGAGCCAGCACCTCACCTGAGCGCAATTCGAAGGACGCGTCCTTGAGGGCAATCGTGCCGCCGAAGGCTTTTGTCGCCTGAACCAGGGCAACGGGGACAGCCGCGTCGCTCTTCACCATGGCATCGGCTTCGCCTAATGCGCCCAAGTGCAGCACCTTTCCTCCCTGGTCCTGTTTTTTCAATTTGCTATATTAAATGGCTGAATGCCGCAACTGGAAAATTGACTTCCATGGCCGCGAGGGGCACTGTCGCGTCGCGCACGGGTGCGATTGGAGTGCTCGACCCCGCGGCACCCTCAAAGCTGCAAGCGGCTGGAGTGGCTCTGCGGGAATGAAATGAGGAGGCGCCGGTTTTGTCCGGAAAAGGCAGCAATTCGGTCAAGGTTCGGCATTATAACGAGCGCTTCGTGCTGGATGCCATTCGCCGCCTGAAGGAGGCATCCAAGTCCGATTTAGCGCGCGCCGCAAATCTGACGCCGGCTGCAGTCGCAACCATTGTCGACGGGCTGGAATCGTCCGGATTCGTAAAGCAAGTGGGAAAAAGGTTCGGACAACGCGGATCGCCATCCACTCTCTACCGACTTGCACCCGAGCGTATCTACAGCGTCGGCATCAAGATCGGCCGTCGAGCGCTGGAAGCCGTGCTCGTCGACTTTGCCGGCGAGGTCCGCTCCCGCGAGTCGCATGAATATCGCTTTCCAGATCCCGATATGGTGCTCAAGGCCGGCAACATGTCGCTCGCCAATTTCGACAAGCTGGTCGAGGGGCTTGGCGATGCCAGCATTGTCGGCGTCGGCATCGCCTCGCCATATTTCCTCGGCGGCTGGAGCGAAGAGCTCGGCTTTCCCGACGATCTTGGCAGCCGCTGGGAAGCAATCGATCTGACGACGTTCTTTGCCACAAAGCCGACGACCCCGGTCTTCGTGGAAAACGACGCGTCATCGGCCGCACTCGCCGAACTCATCCAGGGGACCGGCGCGCGCTTCCGCGACTTCATGCATATCTCGATCGATACCTTTGTCGGCGGTGGACTGGTGCAAGGCGGCAAGGTCCATACCGGGCCGCACGGCAACAGCGCCGCGCTCGGTCCTTTGCCGGTCTCGCCTTCAAGCCTCGATTCGGTGGCGGCCAAGCCGGCGCGCTACCAGAGCCTACTGCATCGCGCTTCGATCTATGTGCTGGTCAATCATCTCAAATCGCGAGGCATCGAGATCAACCGCGTGCGCGAGCTCGATCCCTTGCCGCCGGGGGCGCGCGAACCGCTGTCCGAATGGATCGACGATTGCGCCAATGCGCTGGTCGAGGCGATCATCGCCATCACTTCGGTCATTGACATCGAGGCGATCGTTCTCGACAGCATCCTGCCGCGGCCGATCCATCTCGAGTTGCTGGCAAAGGTGCAGACCCAGTTCAACAGGGTCAGCGCCATCGGCATCGTGGCGCCGGAAATCGTCTCGGGACAATTCGGCCCCGAGGCCTCGCCGATCGGCGCGGCGATGCTGCCGTTCTCGGCCCTGCTAGCGCCCGACAGCGGCGTGCTGATGATCGGCAAGGACAGAACAATGCTGCCGGGCAGCCTCTCGAGGCTTGCCGGCCAAAGCCAGCAAGCAAGAAGTCCGGCGACTTCAACGGGATAAGATGGCGCTGCGAACGGCAATCAAGCTTTGGATAGCATCAACATCAGCTCGCAGTCCGGCACGGGCACGGCGGGCTTTTTGCGCCGGCACCGGAACTTTTAGCGGCTGCTAATCTTCATTCGTAACCAACATCGAAATGCGGATCGGTCCGCGCTCCGCTCAGTACGGGCCCAGGAAGCAAGGAGGAACATATGAACTGGGATCAAATCAAGGGAAAATGGACGCAGTTCAAAGGCAAGGCGAAAGAGCAGTGGGGTGACCTCACCGACGATGATCTCGATCGGATCGAGGGCAACCGGGACCAGCTGGCAGGCCGGATCCAGGAGCGATATGGCATCGCCAAGGAAGAGGCGGAGCGCCAAATAGATAACTGGTCCAGAAGCATCAGCTAGGTCTTGGACGCAACGCCTTACGCTGCCCATCACCCGGCAAATGTGCGTCGCCCGCCGTGCCGACTGGTGCGGCGGGCTCTTTCGACAGCAAGGCCCGCGAGGAACCTTTAGCCATATCTAATGTTCTACATGCGTGGCGGGCTTCGCCTCGGCGTGCGCCCAGCCCGTAGGCGAAGGAGCGTAATGATGAACAACATTATCTGGCTGGTCGGCGCCATTGTGATCGTAATCGCCATTTTGAGCTTTTTGGGTCTGCGGTAGCGTCCTAGCCCTCTCTTCGACCTCTTCGCCTCGGCAGCGGCTCCCCCGCCGGCATGGCCTCGCTGTCCGTTGCACTCAAGCAGGTCAGACTTAGGTCCCAAGCAAAATACTCCAGGATTGGACCGAAGCCCCGGCTGAGGAACGTAGCCCGCCGGCTCACGTTGTGGTGAGCTTTGGCGCGACGAAGATGCGTCCGGGCGGAGAGTTCAAAGCCAGGGAGGAGAGGCCCGACGCTCCGAACGAGCTTCGGGCCTGGCCGTAAATGCAAACGATCAGCAGACTGTTCAATTCCCATGCCCAGGCAGCACGTGCCGTTGCCAGGCTTCAGGCCGCCGGGATTCGCCGCCGCCAGATCAGCGTCGTCGGATCTTACAACGACAACGATGAACCGATCAGCGTTGCTGGATATTACGATGATGAGGTGAGCGTTCTCTGGCGGGGTGCGGTTGCTGGTGCCGCACTTGGCGCGACGGCTGGTCTGTTGGCCGGTTTCAGTGCTTTTGGAGCTCAAGACATTGATCCTGCGGGCATGACCGGGATGGCCCTGGTCGGTGCGGCGTGGGGCGGCTTTGCCGGCGTGCTTCTCGGAACTTTTGCCGATTTCGCCCAGAAGCCGCGCAAGCCGAAGATCGCACAGGGTGTCGTACTGGTGATGGCACGCGTCGATGAAAGGCAGGCCAGCGCCGCGCATACGGTGCTCCGGAGTTTCGCGGAGATGCCTTCCGGGCCGATGAAGAGGAGCACTTTGCCGAATTCAAGCCGGCTCCGCGTCCGATCTGGTGCCCGATGAAGTTTGTTTCGCGAAACAGGAATTCAAACCGGAGGCGCCCGACGAAAGCTTGGCAAACCAACACTTTGGAAGCATGCGGGCTACTTGCCGTCGTGCTGTCCTTTATTCTTACCGTTCTGTTGGTTGGTCTCATCCTTGGCTGAACCCATGCCCTTGCCACCGGCGACACTATGCCCGGCAATTGGCGAAGGTTGTGGCGAGTTCGAAGGATTAAACCATTCGTGCTAAGCGTTAATAGCTTGTCGCCATAGGAGAGGACGCCAACGTGGACAAACGGGCTGAAGGAGACGCGGAGAAATTGGCTCGAGGCGAGTTCGAGCTCAAAGCCGAACGATATGGCGTGAACGCCTTTCTTCTCGTTGTCGAACTTGTAAATCTTCTGGAAAAGCGCGGAACGATCAGCAGCGACGACGTCGCGAAAATAGCCGAGGCCGCCGCACTTGCCGTTGCCGCATCCAGCGAACCCGACGTGAGCAGCATCAATCTGTTGCAGGCCATCGCTGCCGCACGCCGGCCCAAATAGGCTTATAATCAAATCCGCCAGCAATCAGCGCCAACAAGCGCCATATATTGAACTGATCTCGATCGAGCGTGCGGAGCCATTCCATGTGCAATGACTACGAGCAGCACATCGCCTGGGCCGAGTATTGCCGGATGATGAAATCGCTGGCGCTCAATATCCCCAGTCATCAAACCGAACTGGATCTGCCGCAGGCGGATGACATCCACATCAACGATCCCGCCCCGGTAATGCGGGCTGCCGGCGACGCAATCGAACTGGCGTCGATGACGTTCGGCTTTCCTCCGGCCGGACCAAAAGGCGGACCTGTGTTCAACTTTCGCTCGGAGGGCCGGCAGTTCGGCAACAGCAAGCGCTGTCTCGTTCCCGCGTCGGCATTCTTCGAATTCACGGGAACGAAATATCCAAAGACCAAGCACAGGTTCTCGCTGAATGGCCATTCGTTCATGGCAATTGCCGGGCTGTGGCGCGAGGGTGTCGGCAACAAGCCGCCGACGTTCACGATGCTGACGAGCGAGCCAGGCCCGGATGTCGCGCCATATCACAACCGGCAAGTGGTTGTGCTGCGGCCATCGGACTGGGCGGCGTGGATCCACCTGACGAGGTCCGAGGCTGAACTCCTGCGACCGCTGCCGGAAGGGTCGCTCCAAGTGGAGACAGCTCGGGCAGGTTCGGAGTAGGAACCATCGGGATAATTGCCCGCTGAGCTGCGGCCGCGCTGCATAGTCACAGCGACGCGCGCCATGCTCAGAACGGATGCCCGCACGATATAAGCGCTTCAGCCCCGCTTGACGTAGCCGGCGGTGACCTCGTCCTTGTGGGCGGCGAAAGCTTCCAGGACTTCGGTTTTCTCAGGCTTCGGAATTTTGAAGTGATCCAGGGTCCGCCCGAGTTCCGCTGCGACCTCATCGAATTCCGCTGGGGAGATCCGCAGGTCGCGATGCGCTTCCTCGAGGCCGAGCGGCGTCGCGCCGGGCTTGGTGGCGACGAACTTGAAGGGCCCACCGGAAACGTCGCAGACCCACAGCGTGCGCATGAACTTGAGGCCGGGCAACCTTTCAAGGTTCTTGGTGTGCCATTTGCGCAATTGCGGGTTCTTGGACTTCTGGCCGACGATGGGGTTCTTCACGACGGCGTCGCTGAAATGATCGATCACCGCTGCGATGGCGAACACACCCCCCAGTCGCTCATACAGACTTTTCTCGGATGTGGTTTTCTTCGTCTGGGCGAGCGCCTTGTCGGCAGGCAATACCGACGTTGATGCGGCGGCCAGCGCCAGCCCGGCGACAACACTTCGTCTCGTGAAAGAGGCCGAAATTTTCATCCCTGGTTCCCTTCGAGGTTAGGCCAGAGCAAGCCGCAGCCTGACTGGCGGGCTTCATGAAGTGACATTCGGACACTTTTCCATATTTAGCATCGTCTAAGGAACTAACGAGTCCTTCGCCCGAATTATTCCGATGGACGGCGTTCTCACGGTCCGCGGAAAAGGGCGAAGGCCGCGCGGATGAGGAAGGCTTAAGCACGCGTCGCGGCACGCGGCAGAGGGCATCTGACTTGCTCATTGAGCCAGCAAGATCGACAGGGCCGCCGATGCGGCCGAAGCGGCCGACCAAACGGCTGTGCCAAAGCGGGACCAGACCAATTCGCCTCGGAACGCCGCCAGGCTAGTGCGCCTTCTCTGTGCCTTTTGAGCGACGAAGAGACCTAACTTCCTCCAGCAGTTCGCGCTCATTGGTAGTCACGTTTCGGAAGATTGCGACAATCATCACCGCCAAGGCTTCGGCATCCAGGCTTAGAGGGTCAATGCGTTCATCTGCGCAAACCTGATCAAACACGCGTTCACAAATAGCCAAATCGTGAGGGCTGAGGCGAGTGCGATTGAAACGCCGGCGCGACATTTGCGAGCCTTCGAGGCCCGCTGCCCGTGGAAAAGAGGCGGGTCTTGGCAAGAAACGCGAGGGTTGAGTGATTGTTCCCGGCTGCAAGCTTTGTTACGCCGCCTGCGGCAGGGGCAGACCAGATGCTTTCCCACCTCGACCTTGGCATTTTCCTGGCATGGCGAGATGCTTGGCACCTCAGGCATTTTCGAGCGCCCGCCCGAACGGCTCTGGCTGCCATGCGCGGACTGATTTTGGACGGCTGGACCGTTGGACTCACGTCAGACACAGTAGTCTGGGCAAGACTGCTTCGAACCCTAAACGGGGCCGTCGACTACCGTTTTGCTTCGAGATCAGCGTGGCCGATTTTTGGACCGCCCCAAAATCGCTCGAACCTTTCTTAGCTTCGTCGGGCAGACTGCAGGATCCGTCTAAGAACGTGCTTTGCCGGAGGCGGAACTCACTTCTCGAATTAACTTCCTGATTATTGCCGATTGAAAGGCAGCGGCACTGTCGGCGGGAATGACGAACGAGCCGGGTCCTCCGATCACGTGCCTCGAATAATATTCCGTCGTCGTCTCACCATTTTCAACGTCAGCGCCTATTGGAAGGCCATTAATTACAATGGCTTTCTGGAGTGCTCTCTGACGGCTGTCCTCGACGGACGTTCCGTCATTGTTTGATCCGTCGCCTGAAATATCGATGATTCTGCGCAACGTTGGGACAGGCAGTTTGTCAAAGGCGTCCACAGAGGCGTCGATCGCGTATGAGATCGACGTATTCGATCCGCGCGGACCAGATCGTCGCCTTTCCGACTTCTTCCGGAGTGCCTCAGCGATGACGGCCGCATCATTTGCATCGGAAAGAATGGTCCAGCCCACCCTGGTTTCCAAGGAGCCGCGGCTCGACCATTCGACAAAGGTGACGGCGATCTTGCCGTGCACACCCTCTTTGATCACGTTAAGCACGGTTGCTGATTCCAAAGCAGCGGCATAGCTCTCGCGCTGTAGCTTGGCCTCTATGTGGTTGATGGAGCCGGACATGTCGGCCGCAAGAACGATTGCGACGTCGACTTCGTTAATCGGATCGTCAAAGACAACCTTCTCGCGATTTTCATCAGGAGAGAGACCGTTCGTATAAGGATTAGCGTGAGTATACTGGACAGAGACCAGCACAATTTTCAGCAATCCTGCGACCAGTGCGCTAAAGGATAGGACATGCATCTGCCATCTATCCTCATGAGCTTATGAAACTCTGGGGGGCGGTTGATCGCTGACTTCTATTAATTCTGAAGGGAACTCAAGTAGTTGAGATAAAAGGGGGTTACTCTCCTAACATTAGCTTTCTCTATATTAGCTGTGACTATTTCAAAAGTCAACAAAATGGAGGGAGAGACACGGGGTAGGCAGCATGCCGGAGCGGAACGCGAGAACGGCTGCACAGGAGGACGCTCCAGCATCTTTTTATTAGCTAGTGCTAATTAGCAGGCATATGATCTTCAACATGTGGCCGAAGCGGCAACCGGAAAAGGGAATGGCGCGGCGCCGAGCCACTGCCGCGGTCGTCCTTGCGGCACTTTCGTCGCCAGGGTTTTTGGTTCCCTCGAGGGCGCATGATGCCCCGTCCGGCTGGGGCTATCCGCCGGCCTGCTGTCACGGCGACGCGGAACACGGCGAGTGTCAGCGAATCCCAGCGCGGGCGGTTCATGTTCGTCCCGGTGGCTGGGTTGTCATCCTGAGGCCTGGGGATCATCGGAAGATCACGCGGCAGCAGCGATTTGCCTTCATCCGACCGAAGAGCATGAGAACTGTTTTCTTGCACCGCCCGATGCCATGTGACCCGGGAGCGGCGCTGCGTCCGAAAAATCGCGAGATGCGGGAACGGCGCTGCAAGCCGGGTCCAGGAGCATGCTGGGTCGGCGCCCTAAAGGCCGCAATTACACGGCGAGTCAAAGGGCAATGAAATTCAGGCGCAACACAAATCCTCGGTGACCGAAAATCTGGTGCTGCGAGAGAGGATTGAACTCTCGACCTCTCCCTTACCAAGGGAGTGCTCTACCACTGAGCTACCGCAGCCGCCGATGGCGGGCTTCTGCCATATCGAACCGGCAAGCGCAAGGCCAAGACAGGGGCACAAAACGGGGCCGGGTTGAAAGGCCGCACCGGTCGATCGTTGCGGACATGGCCGTGCCACAATGTTGGCTATCCCTTGATCCGCACCGGCGGGTCGCCGGCCGGGACGGAACGATGAACGGCAAGACAGTTTCTCCGAACAAGGATGGACCACCGGAGAAGGATGGTTCAGCGAAAAAGGCCGGAACGGGCCGCAAGGATCGGCTGGCCGAGCAGCTGCGCGCCAACCTGCAGAAGCGCAAGGCGCAATCGCGCTCGCGAAGGACCGGCGACGCCGACGAGCGGCCGGAGGGGCTGCAGGCGGCGATGAAAAAAGATTAACGCGAATCGGCTATGTTTATCGCCGGTACTTTGGCCAAAGTCGGCGTGGGCCAAAGTGGGGAGTAGCCTGTTTCTTGAACCAAGCCGGCCAATGGTCTAGACGGCCGCAACAGACTCAACCGATTTAAACCGGCCTTTGCGCCGAGGGGACGCTCTTCATGGATCGCATCAGAATTGTCGGCGGCAATAAGCTTGCCGGAAGCATCCCGATCTCGGGCGCCAAAAACGCCGCGCTGCCGCTGATGATCGCCTCGCTTTTGACGGACGACACGCTGACGCTGGAAAACGTGCCGCATCTGGCCGATGTCGAGCAGCTGATCCGCATCCTCGGCAATCACGGCGTCGACTATTCGGTCAATGGACGCCGCGAAAAGCAGCAGGAAGGCTATTCGCGAACCATCACTTTCTCCGCCCGTAACATCGTCGACACGACGGCGCCTTACGAGCTGGTGTCGAAGATGCGGGCCTCGTTCTGGGTGATCGGCCCGCTGCTGGCCCGCATGGGCGAGGCCAAGGTGTCGCTGCCCGGCGGTTGCGCCATCGGCACGCGCCCGGTCGACCTGTTCCTGGAAGGTCTGCAGGCGCTGGGCGCCGATATCGATGTCGACACCGGCTACGTCATCGCCAAAACCAGGAACGGCAGGCTTGTCGGAAACCGTTATGTGTTCCCGAAAGTCTCGGTCGGCGCCACCCATGTGTTGATGATGGCGGCCTCTCTGGCCAAGGGCGAGACGGTGCTCGAAAATGCCGCCCGCGAGCCCGAGATCGTCAACCTCGCCGAATGCCTCAATGCCATGGGCGCGAAGATCTCCGGCGCCGGTACGGCGACCATCACCATCGACGGCGTCGAGGCGCTGTCGGGCGCCCGTGTCAGGGTGATCCCCGATCGTATCGAGACCGGCACCTATGCGATGGCGGTGGCGATGACCGGCGGCGACGTCGTGCTGGAAGGCGCCCGGCCCGACCTGTTGCAGACGGCGCTCGACATCATCTCGCAGACGGGCGCTGAGATCACGCAGACCAATTCCGGTATCCGCGTCAGGCGCAACGGCGCCGGCATTTCGCCGGTCGACGTGACGACGGCCCCCTTCCCGGCTTTCCCGACCGATCTGCAGGCGCAGTTCATGGGCCTGATGACGATGGCCAAGGGCAAGTCGCGCATCACCGAGACGATCTTCGAAAACCGCTTCATGCACGTCCAGGAACTCGCCCGGCTCGGCGCCCACATCACGCTGTCCGGCCAGACGGCGATCGTCGAGGGCGTCGCGAAGCTGAAGGGCGCGCCGGTCATGGCGACCGACCTTCGCGCCTCGGTGTCGCTGGTCATCGCCGGCCTTGCGGCCGAAGGCGAAACCACGGTCAACCGCGTCTACCACCTCGACCGCGGCTTCGAGCGGCTGGAGGAAAAGCTGTCCGGCTGCGGCGCGGAGATCGAGCGCATTTCGGGCTAGAGCCTTTCCGCAAGGCTTGCGGTCCGGTTGCGCGCATCGCCAAGACCGCCTAACAGAAGGCCAAATGTAAACCTTCGCAGGTGCGAATTCCGCATGAATGGCCTCAAGCTTGTCGCACTCGACGATCAGGATCTGAGCATCATCTCGGCGCATGTCCAGGATGCTGTCATGAAGGTCAGCGATCTCGAATACCTGCCTTCGGTAAAGCGCTTCGTGCTGACCATGAACCGCTTCGTCTGGGAGGCGAAATCCGGCTTCTTCCGCCAGCACAATGAGCGGCGGCAGGCGGTGCTGCATTTCGACCGGGTGCTCGGCGCCAAGACCAGTGGCATTGCCCGCGACAAGCCCGACGAAGTGCTGTCGCTGCTGGCGATCAGCTTTCTCGCGCTCGACAAGCCGGCCGGCATCGTCGAGCTGATCTTTTCGGGCGGCGGCACAATCATGCTCGACGTCGAATGCATCGAGGCACGGCTTGCCGATGTCGGCGGCGCCTGGGAAGCGACGTCGCGCCCGGTCCACAGGGTTTGAGCCGATGGCCGTCACGCTTCGCCAATCCGACCCCGATTTCGAGCAGCGCTTTGCCGCGTTCCTGCTGACCAAACGGGAAGTCTCGGCCGATGTCGACGCCGTGGTGCGCGAGATCATCGCCAAGGTGCGCGCCGAGGGTGACGCGGCGCTTATCGGGTACACGCAGAAGTTCGGCGGCGGCGACCTGGCCAGGCTCGGCATCGCCGTCTCCAGGGATGACATTGCCAGGGCCTACCAAGCCGCCGATCCGCAGACGGTCGAAGCGCTGAAATTCGCGCGCGAGCGCATACGCTCCCATCACCAGCGGCAGCTGCCGCAGGACGACCGCTACACCGATGCCGCCGGCGTCGAGCTCGGCTCGCGCTGGACGGCGATCGAGGCCGTCGGGCTCTACGTGCCGGGCGGTACGGCGAGCTATCCAAGCTCGGTGCTGATGAATGCCGTGCCGGCCAAGGTCGCCGGCGTCGAGCGCATCGCCATGGTGGTGCCGGCCACCGACGGCGAGGTGCCGCCGCTGGTGCTGGTGGCGGCCGACCTTGCCGGCGTCTCCGAAATCTACCGCGTCGGCGGCGCCCAGGCGATCGCGGCCCTTGCCTATGGCACCGAGACGATAAAGCCGGTCGCCAAGATCGTCGGCCCCGGCAATGCCTATGTCGCTGCGGCCAAACGCCAGGTGTTCGGCACGGTCGGCATCGACATGATCGCCGGGCCGTCGGAAGTGCTGGTCGTCGCCGACGGCAGCAACGATCCCGACTGGATCGCCGCCGACCTGCTCGCCCAGGCCGAACATGACGTGTCGGCGCAGTCGATACTGATCACCAACGACCGTGCCTTTGGCGCAGCGGTCGAACAGGCAGTCGAACGCCAATTACAGAACCTGCCGCGCCGAGAAACGGCGGCGGCGAGCTGGCGCGATTTCGGCGCCATAGTCCTGGTGCCGACGATCGAGGCAGCACTGCCGCTGGTCGACCGCATCGCGGCCGAACATGTCGAGCTTGCCATCGACGACCCCGAGGCCTTCCTGGCGCGGATGCGCAATGCCGGCGCGGTGTTTCTCGGCCGCCACACGCCGGAAGCCATTGGCGACTATGTCGCCGGCTCCAACCACGTGCTGCCGACGGCGCGCTCGGCGCGCTTTTCGTCCGGGCTTTCGGTGCTCGATTTCGTCAAGCGCACGTCGATCCTGAAGCTCGGGCCGGAGCAGTTGCGGGCACTGGCGCCGGCGGCGATCACGCTGGCCAAGGCGGAAGGCCTCGATGCACATGGACGCTCCGTCGCCATCCGGCTGAACATGTAGAAATGTCCGACTACGACCAAACCCGCGCCAGGCTGATCGATGTCGAGCTCGACGAGACGATCGGCCGCTCGACGCCTGATGTCGAGCATGAGCGGGCGGTGGCGATCTTCGACCTGATCGAGGAGAACCGCTTCCAGCCGGTCAATGACGACGGCGCCGGGCCGTACCGGCTGAAACTGTCGCTGGCCGAGTCCCGGCTGGTGTTCGCGGTGGCGCGAGAGGACGGCGCCGCCGTGGTCACCCACATCCTGTCGCTGACGCCGCTTCGGCGGATCGTCAAGGACTACTACATGATCTGCGAAAGCTATTACGATGCCATCCGCACCGCGACGCCCAGCCACATCGAGGCGATCGACATGGGCCGGCGCGGCCTGCACAATGAAGGCTCGCAGACGCTGATGGACCGGCTTGCCGGCAAGATCGAGATTGACTTCGACACGGCGCGCCGGCTGTTCACGCTGGTTTGCGTGCTGCACTGGCGAGGCTGAACTGGCTGCCCCGCTGCCCCGCCCGATCCTGCCCCGCTCGATCCTGTTTGTCTGCGGCATGAACGCCGTGCGCTCGCCGATGGCCGAATTGCTGGCGCGCAAGGTGCTTCCGCCCACCACCTTCGTCGCCTCGGCAGGAGTGCGCGGCGGCGAACGCGATCCGTTCGTCGATGCCGTGCTGGCCGAAGAAGGGCTGTCGCTTGGCGAACGGCACCCGAGAACGATGGACGACCTCGAGGACGACTATTTCGATCTGATCGTGACGCTGGCGCCGGAAGCTCACCACACCGCGCTCGAGCTCACCCGCTCGCTGGCCGTTGAGGTCGAGTATTGGCCGATGCCCGACCCGACCGGCGTCAGCGGCACGCGCGAGCAGATCATGGCCGCCTACCGCGACGTACGCGAGCGGCTGAAGGCGCGGATCGGCCGCCGTTTTCTCGGCAACGGGGCTGAAAACGCCGCGGATTAAGCATGTTCACAAGCGGACGTTTATCATATAGGTTCCGCGCAACTTTCCGGCCGGGGCGCTGGAAGTACCCATCCAAGCAAAGGTATCGAATGCCGAAGGAAGAAGTCCTCGAGTTTCCGGGTGTCGTGACGGAACTGCTGCCCAACGCGATGTTCAGGGTCAAGCTCGAAAACGAACATGAAATCATCGCCCACACGGCCGGCCGCATGCGCAAGAACCGCATCCGCGTTTTGACCGGCGACAAGGTCCTGGTCGAGATGACGCCCTACGACCTGACCAAGGGCCGCATCACCTACCGCTTCAAGTAAGTTCAAGGACCCGGCCGGGATCGCGATGGGCATTTTGCAGAAGCTCGTGCTTGCCTCGGGTTCGCCGCGCCGGATCGAGCTGCTGCAGCAGGCCGGCATCGAGCCGGACCGTGTGTTGCCGGCCGATGTCGACGAGACGCCGCTGCGCGCCGAACACCCGCGCTCGCTGGCCAAGCGCCTGGCGACGCAGAAGGCCGAAAAGGCGCTGGCCTCGCTGAAGACCGAGACGGACTACGCGCCGAGCTTCGTGCTGGCCGCCGACACGGTGGTTGCGGTGGGGCGGCGCATCCTGCCCAAGGCCGAGACGCGCGACGACGCCGCCAACTGCCTCGGGCTTTTGTCCGGCCGTTCGCACCGCGTCTATTCGGGCATCTGCCTGATCACGCCGGGCGGCAAGCAGCGCTTGCGGCTGGTCGAGACCAGGGTCCGCTTCAAGCGGCTGCCGCGCGAGGAGATCGAGGCCTACATCGCGTCGGGAGAATGGCGCGGCAAGGCCGGCGGCTATGGCGTCCAGGGGCTTGCCGGCGCCTTCGTCGTCAAGCTTGTCGGCTCCTACACCAACGTCGTCGGCCTACCGCTCTACGAGACGGTGGCGCTTTTGAGCGGGGAAGGGTTCAAGGTGCACGCCAACTGGCTGTCGGGTGCGCGGCTATGAGCCCGGACGACAAGGTCACGCCGTTACGTCCCAAGCGGCCCTGCCCCGAATGCGGCAAGCCATCGGCGCGCGAAACCTATCCGTTCTGCTCGAAGCGCTGCAAGGACATCGACCTCAACCGGTGGCTGAAGGGGGTCTACGTCATCCCGGGTCGCGACGACGAGGACGACAACGACGACCAGAAATAGCGCCGTCCGCCTGCGGTTTTCCACAAGCTTGGGACGGTTTCGCGGCCGCGATCGTGACCGATGATCGGCCTTGCCGACTGCCTCTCGTTTCCCGCCTGAAATCAATGTCCAGGCCCTGTTCCCATCCGGATAGATCGGATGGAACAGGGTCTGGCGTTTTGTCTTTTCCGAAAACCGGATTCCACTTTTCGGGATCATGCTCTAAGCGCTGGACAGGCCGAATTCCCGTGCTATAACCCACGCGCTTTCAAGGGGTGCCGACGGCGCTTTCATGAACCCGGTGTGCAGATTGCCGCGTGCCGGAGCAGGCCCAGATAGCTCAGTTGGTAGAGCAGCGGACTGAAAATCCGCGTGTCGGTGGTTCGAATCCGCCTCTGGGCACCACTACTTCCTCATATAAAATTAATGGCTTGCGGTGTCGCCAACTTGGCGACTTACGGCATTTCATGTCGCGCCGCGTTGCGAACTGATTGAGCCAAGCGAAGCGCAGCCAAAAACGACACTCGATACTTTCCTGCCAATGGCTTCAACAAAGACCAGCCTCATGGCAAATGCTCGGTTTCAAATTTCATGTGCCCGCCGGCTTTACCGCTTTCTGGCAACCACCAGGAAATTCTGCGCAAGCCCCGCCGGAATCCTGGCACTTGCGCAGATCCTTTCAAACGGCACGATCAATATTTCGCAGAGTCTTGGCAGCAAATTCCCGGGTCGCGGCAAAAAACCGTACCCAACTATCCGCTCGACAATAAAGCCATTTGCAATGAGCATCTGCTCGTATCGTTTAATGCTCAAAGTGTGGCGGACTGTCCCTCCTGCATAACGGTTCAGAATGCGGCAGACCAGCCCTATTGGCGAGGTCGCATTCATGTGGATATTCGAGATTAGCAATCCACCTTCGTTCAAATGCGCGCTGATGGCCGACAGTGCATCCTTCCTGAGCTCATCTTCAGCATTGAGGAAGAATCTGAATGCCGTGACCACGTCGAACCTTTCGACAAGCGGAGAGAACGTAAGATCAGCGCGGACCAATCTCACGTTCTTCGGAACCCGTGCGCTAGCCAGCATAGATTGGGAGATGTCAACGCCGACGACTTCACCAAAAAATTGAGCGGCGATATTTGCTATGCGGCCTGTGCCGCATGCGAAGTCCAGGCATTTCCGGTTCGGCCCGCCGACAGGCAGGAGAGTACGTTCGACCAAAGGCTTTTCGATACCCGACCACAGAGCTGCATAGTAGCCGGACCGGAACGTGTCGGAGTAATGGGCACCGTACCCAACCGTCTGATGGCTTGCTCGGTAATCCGGACGAGCGGGTGCACGGTTCTCATGGGCGCTCCCTAACGGTCGCCACTGCGCCCGCAGAAATCTGCGAATGCCAACCAACGATCTCACCGTGAGCACCATGCAACTCGCGCCTCTAGTCTGGCCCGACGCATGCCGTCGCGGGCAATCCGTGCCCCACGATGCGCGCGACGACCTGTTCGAAATTGCGTGGGTCGAGGCCGTCGACACGCATCAGCGGCCATTTGTCTTGCAGGCATTGACCGATCTCCCTCGCGATATCCGCTTGCTTCAGGCCCCTGACCACTCCGACTTCGAGAAGGCGCTCTAGGTATGGCTGCCGCGCATACCGCTCAATGAGCCGGTGGCGCAGCGTTTCCCCGGGCGCGTCGACTTGAATGAGGAGATCCGGTCGCGGCAGGAACGTCAGGCAATTACGAACCATGTCGATACTTTGATCTCGTCCCAACAGGACGAGCGCACACAACGCCTGAACGATGCCCTCTTCGAAAATGAAGTACCCTTCTGAGGCCTGCGCCGTATTCCAGGCTTCGAAGAGCAAAACGACGTCGACCTTCAGACGCAATGCCCATATTCGACTTTTTGGAGGGATCGATGCCAAAAGCCGCGCAGCGGCCCCCTCGCTCGGCGGGGTCGAGAACAAGACCGGACTCGCGGTGGCGAGCTTGTGCACCAGACGCTGGATGCCATGGCGTGTCTCCGGGCCTTCATCCTCGACCGAATCGACTTCGCTGCCGAAAGAGACAAAATCAATCCGGCGATAGCCGTTGACGGTCTTCACACGGATGTCGTGTTTCGCCAGCTCACGGCAAAGGGCGCGGAGAAGGGTCGTCTTGCCTGCGCCCGGCGGACCGAACAACTCGATAATCATGTAGGGATCTCCCGAACAGGAAGCAGAAAGATCGGATGAAGCGAACTCGCCCGCTCCGGCGGTGTGGCGAGCGTAAATACTCTGGCATCCGCCTGGCCGAGTTGACCCCGCTCGCTGGCATCCTGCCGACGCCGCAAAAAGTTTTGGAGGAGATGCGATGCGGCGGAAGATTGCCTTTCCATGGCGTGCAGTCCCGTCTGTTGAGCCGCGACAGCGTTGCCGGTTGACGTGAGAACTTGCAATTGCTTCTCGATCGCCTGCGCTTGCGGCTGGTCGCTATCGAACTGGCTCGTCGCCCGTGCCATCTCCCGATCGATCGAGCGCCCCTCGGTTGCCCGTTGGTCGACGTCGGTCGTGGTGGCTTCCAGGCGTGCGAGCCTCGACGACGCCGACCCCGGCGCCTGCGCCAACACCTCCGTCGTCGCGCCGCTTGCGCCCATACATGGACCTCAGAAAGTCTCTAAAAACGCCTGGGGATCAAAGCTTACTGTGAGCGCCGAACCACACCATCATCCATCTGAATGACTGTCGGCACCACGGCACGCGCGTTTGGGCGCTGAACAGGGCAACGAGTTCAGGCCGAGCGGGCGCTTTTGGCTTGACGCGACACAAACGCGACATTCGGCCTAAAATCTGAACAATATCAATGACCGACAGCGGACTGAAAATCCGCGTGTCGGTGGTTCGAATCCGCCTCTGGGCACCATTTTTCCCTGTACGGCCCGGAGACATAGGTAACAACCTCGCGCCGATCGGCGATCGGATTGTCGATGGCGTGCAAGAATTATCTGGACCATGGCGCCAGCGACCCCTGCTCGCGGGCCAAATGTCGATGAAGAACGTCTTCGGCATCTTGGATCCCGCTTTGGCCATAACCGCTCTACAGACCGAGGGCGCAGCCGTCTTTGCGCGGTTCAGAACCGCCCAGCAGGGTCCCGTTTGCCCAGTCGATGCGAATGGCCTGCGCACCGCCGATCGGGTCCGTGGCGGGAATGATTTCGAAACCGCGCCGGCTAAGTTCAGCCGCGGTTTCGCCAGCGAGCCCGTGTTCGGCCTGGACCTTCATGGTGCCGCTGACCGGGGCGACCCGCGGCAGATCAATCGCCTCCTGCAGATCCATCCCGAAGTCGAGCACCTTCGTCAGCAGGTGCGCGTGGCCCATTGCCTGGTAGTAGCCACCCATAACGCCGAAAGGCATTTCTGCCCGGCCGCTTCTCGCAAGCATCCCGGGTATGATGGTATGCAAAGGCCGCTTGTTCGGCGCCACTGCATTGGGGTGCCTGGGGTCAAGCGAAAAGCTTTGCCCGCGATTGTGCAAGACGACACCGGAGCGTGGCGAGACCAGGCCCGAGCCAAAGCTGTCGAAGACCGAGTTGATGAAACTGACCGCATTGCGATCCTTGTCGACAACGGAAATATACACCGTGTCGCTGTGCAGCGGCATATCGAACGCGGGCAGGTCCGCGCGAGCGCGCTTTGGGTCAATCATGCCGGCCAGACGATCGGCCCAGGCATTCGACAACATGTCGGCCACCGGGACCTCGGACGCGTCGGGATCGGCGACGAGCAGGTCACGCGCGGCGTAAGCGAGGCGTGTCGCTTCGATTTCCAGGTGAAGCCGGTCGGCGGATTGCGGGTCGCCGTTGGCTTGGAAACGCGAGAGGATGTTTAGAATGAGCAGCGCGATCACACCCTGGCCATTCGGCGGACATTCGAACACATCGCAGCCTCGAAACGCCGTGCTGATCGGGGTCACGTATTCGCCTGTTGCCGAGGCGAAATCTTCGAGTGCGTGCAATCCGCCGAGCCCACGAAGATAGGCGACCATGTCTTCGGCCACAGGGCCAGTGTAGAAGGCCTCTCGTCCTTTTTCGGCGATCAGCCGCAGCGTTGCAGCCAACTCAGGCTGGCGATGCACTTCGCCAACGCGTGGTGCGCGGCCGTTTGGCAGGAAAATCCGTTTCGCCGTCACATCGGAGGCCAGAAGTTCTTCCTCCAACGCCCAGTCACGATGGACCCGCGGTGAAATGGCGTAGCCTTCCTCGGCGAAACGTATAGCGGGGGCCAGGATTTGATCGAAGGGCATGTGTCCATGATCAGCGTGCAATCTGGTCCAGGCATCGATCGCTCCCGGGATGGTGACGGAGCCAGGAGAATTGCGGGCCACCTCGGCCATGCCACGTTCGAGGAACCAGTCAATTGTGAGGGCCGCGGGTGTCCTGCCCGATCCGTTGTAGGCGATGACCTCGCCGGATCCGTTTCGCGACAGGAGAGCGAAGCAGTCGCCCCCAATGCCGGTCGAGGCTGGCTCGACGACACATTGCACTGCGCAGGCTGCGATGGCGGCATCCATGGCGTTGCCGCCGGCCGCCATGATCTCGACCGCCGTCAGGGTTGCCGACGGATGAGAGGTGGCGGCCATGGCCTCGCGTGAAACGACGACCGAGCGCGTTGGTTTCTCAAAATTTCGCATGCTATGCCCTTCTGATCGTGCTCAAGAGGCGGCGTCGCTCATCGTCGAGGGGCGGTGCCGCAGATGCCGCGACATCCAGTATTCGAGTGCCGCCAAGGCACGGATGATCGCGAAGTTCAAAGTGAGATAAATGGCGCCCGCGCAGATGAAGACTTCAAAGGCGCGGTAGGTCTGCGAGATCAATCCCTGCGCAATTCCAGTCACCTCCATCAAGGTCACGATGGAAGCCAGAGACGTGCCCTTGATCATCAGGATGATTTCATTGCCGTAACTCGGCAGCGCCTGGCGAAAGGCCAGCGGCAGGATAACGTGCCGATAAGTCAGACAGGTGGACAGGCCGACAGACCGGGCCGCCTCGACAAGGCCGCGTGGCACCGATTGAATCGCGCCGCGGAGGATTTCGCTGCCATAGGCGGTGGTGTTGAGTGTCAGGGCGATGATTGCGCACCAGTAGGGTTCTCGGAAAACGGCCCATAATCCAATTGCCGACAGTTGGTGCCGGAACTGACCAAGGCCATAATAGGTCAGAAAAATCTGCACCAGCAGAGGCGTGCCCCTGAACATGGCAACAAAGCCACGGATCGGCAAAACGACGAAGGGCGATTCCGATTGCTGGGCAAGCGCCAATGTGACGGCAAGAACGAAGCCGGCAACAATGGAAGTCAGGGCCAGTTCCATCGTAAGCGGCAGACCGGCAAGGAGCTTCGGCAGGATCTCGAGGAAAAAACCGAAATCTATCATGCCGACCGGACGCGCCAAGGCGCCTTTCGTTCCAGACGGTAAAAGGCATGGCCGGTGACGGAAGCGATAGCCAGATAGAGCAAGGCTGCAGCAATGTAGAAGATAAACGGTTCACGGGTCGAACCTGCAGCGATCTGTGCCTGGCGCATCAGTTCAACGAGGCCGATTACCGATATCAGCGACGAGTCCTTCAGAACCAACTGCCACACATTGCCGAGACCCGGCAGGGCGTATCTCAGGAGCTGGGGAAAAATAACCTGTCGCAGCCGCTGCAGCCGGTTGAGACCAAGCGCGCAAGCGGCATCGTGCTGTCCCTGGTCGATGGCGAGGTAAGCCCCTCGATAGACCTCGGCTTGATAGGCGCCCGAGATGATCGCGATAGCCAAGGTTCCAGTGGCAAAGGCCGGAACGCCGACGAATCCGGATCCGCCCAGGCTATGACCAAGCGAGGTCAGGGCGACGCTTCCTCCATAGTAAAGCAGATAAATGGTCAGAAGGTCGGGCACGCCTCTGAAAACGGTGCAATAGCCAAGGGCCAAGAACCTCAATACCTTGGAGTTGCGGAGACGCCCGGCCGCTGCCAGCCCACCGAATACAGTGCCAAGCGCAAAGCCCAGCACAGACAGAAGCACTGTAACCGAGGCCGCCACGAGAAGAGCAGCCCCCCAACCTCCGTGCTGGAAACCAAGCAGCCGGAATGCGTCAACCATTGATACCCCCGGCAGGGCGAACGGCTCAGCTCCGGAACGTGGTCAGGAATGGCCGTTCGCCGACAAGCGCCTACTTGACTGGAGTGACGTCGCTCTTGAGCCATTTAAGCGACAGGGTTTTGATCGTGCCATCTGCGATCGCGGCGTCGATGGCGCCGTTGAGCATGTCTTTCAGCTTGGTGTCCTCTTTGCGGATACCGGCACCGGAGCCAAGACCGAAGAGCCCCCCGACAAATCCTGGTCCTGCAAGCGTATAGTCGCTGAACTCCGGTTTGCTCAGCGTGGCGGCCAGCGCTGTCTGCTGTGCGAAGAGCGCGTCGATGCGACCGGCGGCGAGATCGAGATCGTGTTGCTCGGTGGTCTTGTATTCGCGAATCTCGGCGACGTCCGAGAAGTATTTTTTCACGAATTCCAGGTTCGCCGTTGCGGCCTGAACGCCAATGATCTTTCCCTTCAGCAATGGCTTGAGCTTGTCGATTGCCGCCTGCGCAGAGGCTTCATTGTCCAGCTTGAACCGCTCATTGGAAATGCCGAGCTTGCCCAGTTCGCTATCCTTTGCGACCGCGAAACCTGAGGGATCCACCGCATATGGCTGGGTAAAGTCGATGACCTTCAAACGTTTTTCAGTGATGAACATGCTCGCCATGATCACGTCGAACTTGCCGACGGTCAGCGCGGGGATCATGCCGTCCCAGTCCTGTGCGACGATCTTGCACTCGATCTTCATTCGCCCGCACAGATCATTGGCGAGATCGACTTCGAAGCCGTCCAGCTTGCCGTCGGCTGTTGTGAAATTCCAGGGCGCGTAGGCTCCTTCGGTGGCAATGGTAATTGCCTTTGGTGTTTCTTGTGCAACGGCGGCCTGGACCAGGCCGAACAGGACCGACGCAATGGCTGCGATGCGGCTAATTTTCATGTCATTCTCCTCTTTTTGCCGGTATGGCAGTTCCCTTTCGTCGTGCCGGATTATCTTCCGGCTTCAACGAGTTAGATGATATTTCCTAGCGGCGGCCGGGACTTGCGAAGTTGGCCAGAAGCGGTGCCGTCTCGACGATATGATCCCGCATGACGATCTCTGCCTTGCCGGCATCACCTGACCGCAGCACGTCGATCAGGATCTCGTGCTCGGCACGCGCGCTGGCGGGCTTGTCGACATAGTCGAACCAGATGCGCAGGTAGGGCTCGATCACGACGTGCAGGCTGGCAATCTGCCGGACCAGCTTGGGTCTGTTGCTCAATTGGCAAATCTGCAGATGGAAGGCCTGATGGCGCACGACCCAGTCGCTGCTGCCGGTCTGGCTGGCGCGCTCCATGCGGTCGAGCTGGCGTTCCAGTTCTTCAAGCACTTCGACATCGATGTGCGGCATGGCAAGCCTTACCGCCAACCCTTCGAGCGCCGAGCGTATTTCAAATGTTTCGTAGATCTCATCGAGGGTAAGCCCGGCGACGATGCAGCCACGGTTCGGGCGAATGACCACAAGACCTTCCGCGGCCAGCTGGCGGAATGCTTCGCGAACCGGCATGCGGCTCATGCCGATTTCAGTCGCGATCTCTTCTGGGATCAGCCGGTCCCCGGCCCGATAACGCCCCATCCTCAGGGCCCGCTGAATGTGGCGATAAGCCTCCTCCTCGGCGGTCGTGATGCCCAACGGCCCGATTGCGTCAGCTGCCATGTCCAGGGTCCAATCAGAGCGTATCTGTGTATCCACTTATCCAGTTGTCAGAACCTGTGTCAAGCACCGATGCTTGCGCGCGTTGGAATTTCTCTTGTGAGAATAAGCACTTGGTAGGGAAAATCGGGCAAGCACACCGTAATCGGCTAGCCGCTGATCGGCCTACTTTTCAACGTCCTGCAAAAAAAGGCCCGCCGCCCCATTTGCGAAGCGGCGAGGCCCCATATTCGGGGACGTTGCCGGGGTTACCGGCAGTGCCTACAGTGCAATTCAGGTGCCAGAATTGTTGATCCAAAACGGGTCACCGCACCGGAGGCGCGAACGCGGACCTTCCGCGATCACGCTACTGCCGCGCTTTGCCATTCCTGCTATGTTATTTTCTGGCGGACCTGATTTTTTCCGCCTGGCCGGCGCCCCATCAGGCAACTTACCCCAACGCGCCCCCCAAGTGGCGCCGGCCATTTTCCCCTTATTGGGGCACGGGCGCGCCGATTCTGCGCTTTCGAGCTATGGCAATCCGCCGGCGAGCCGCTTTGTCCAGCCTGCAATTGTCAGCCCGCACGCGATTCCCGCGCAGTCGGCCACCCAGTCGAACAGATCCGGGTCGCGCCCTATCAGTTGCACGGCCTGAAGACCCTCGATCGCCGCGCCGGTGAGAACGAGGAGTACAATCAGCTTCGCCTTGCGTTCCGGCCAGCCGAGACTTCCGAGAGCCGCAAGGACGACGAAGGCGGCGGCGTGATTGAGCTTGTCGTAATCAAACGTGAAAGCCAGGCCAAGACCCTGCAGGAGGCGCTCCGGCAAAAGGGCGAACAGCAGAACGCCGGCAAACGCGGCCGGAAAGGCAATCCTTGCCACGATCTGATAAGAATCCAGGCGCCACAAGGATAGAATGGCCTTTCCGAATGTGCAGGGGGCACCGCCGATCGCTGAATTGAGCGCGAGCGCGGCGTCCAATTTCCGCCGTCCGGGCGTCCGGTGCATCGTCAGAATGAATGAATGCCGCGGTTCTGCCGCTGCACAGGCCGAACTGCTGGGAGTGCTCTGCAATGGTGCGGCTTCCGCGATCACGCAATTACCTGCTGCGCCAGCGCGGCTACTATCTGGCTGCGGCGGACCTGATTTCCGCTTGGCCGGCGCTGCGTCAGGGCACCTTACCCCATGCCACGCGAAGCGGCGCCGGCCAGAATTCCAACGGTTGAGTGAGGAGCGACCCGCGTCAAAAGCCCGCCGCCCTGTCGGACGACGGGCTCCGTTGCCTGGGCGCCAGGGCGCCGCGGTAGCGACTGATGCTACTAATGCTCCCGCAGGTCTCCAATATGCTGCTGCCGGACGGCGTTGCGCATCGGCTAAACAAACGAAGCCCGCGCCTCTGGCGGAGGGCGCGGGCCGACCGGGTTGCAGCCCGATCTGCAGCTGAAACCCGGGAGGTTCCCGCTGCTTAGGATAACAATCAGAGACTTCTAATGTTCCGGTTTAGGGAAGATGCCGGCTGCTTCAGAAATCTCATGGTCGGAGCGATGACGATCGAGGCGTCAGCTCGTGCGCAAGTCGATCTGGAAAATCCGCTCGTCGAAGTGCCGCGTTTCGACGGCAAAGGTCAAGGCCACGTCAAGGACCAGACCGCCATAGTCGTCCCGGACCTTGACTGCAATCCTGCGATGAGGAAGGCCATCCCTGGCCATCTCGCCCAATGTGCGAAGGGCTTCTTTCCTGACCAGCGGGACATCGTCGTATAACGTTCCCTGATCGTCGGAATAGACGATTCCGTCTTCATCGGAATCGAAGAAGTAGCGGGGCATTGCGCTTGGCCGAAGCGGCGGCATCCGGGCACGTTGTCGATAGCTGGCCGCGATCTCGGCCAATCGCGATCAGTGCCTCTCCACCGTTGGCTTGGCCGCCATCTCACTTGCGCTCGCGCAATGCCTTCACCGCCTGCGAGAGGATCATCCGGTCGCCGCCGGTCCTTTTGATCAGCTTGCTCACCTGGCTGGGCGAAACACCATTTTTCCGCGCGAAATATTCGACCTCGTAATACTCATCCGCCGAAACGCGATTGCGATCGCTGAAGTCTCGCTTGGTCTTGTCGTCGGCCATTTCTGTTCTCCTCGCCCCTTCTCTTCGCTTCAGGGGGTCAACTTTGGTGCACGCAGCAATTTAAGGGTTCGCCCGCCACAAAGTGACGGGCGAACCCTTATCGGCGCAGGAAGGGACAGGGCTGCGCAGATGCCGGGTTCGATCGGAATGGAAACAGCCAAGATCGGTGCGAGCAACCGTCGACTTTTTCCATGGAATCCTCCCGGAACGTGCAGCCAGCAACGGCTAGGCGCCGCGGCGGTTCCGGGTCACGCGGCAAACCCACCCTTTGCGCACAAGGATCAGACTTAGGTCCTGCGGCAACACGTCGATTGGTCCCTGCCGGGCGGGACCGAAGCCCCGTCGACGGAACGTTTTCAGCTGCCTTCCGTTCGAGGGAGCCTTGGCGTGAAGAGCGGACCGAGTTCGCAAAGGAGACGACCCATGAGAATGCATCTTTCCACCGCGGTGGCAGGATTGTTGCTGCTGGCAGGCGTCGGTGCCGCCGCGGCGCAAGACGTTGTCATCGAACCGCAGCAGGAAACGGTCATCAAGGAGTATGTGAAGAAGCAGCCGCTGGCCTCGGTGAAAATCCCTGGGGTGGAGCTCAATATCGGCTCAACGCTTCCCGATACTGTCGAGCTTCATGAAGTCCCCAACGTCAAATACCGCTATGTCGTCGTCGACAACCGCACCGTCGTCGTCGACCCAGGCACGCGCAAGATCGTCAAGATCATCGAGTGACGTGAAAGCTTCGGGCAGCCATCGCCCGCCGCTCAGAAATGAGCGGCGGGCGATGTATGCGTCAAGGGTTCCTCGGCGTCCTCGCTCAGCAGGAACCTGCCGTACTATTGAGGGCCGGGGGGCCTCACAGGCAGTTTCAATGCGAACAATCAGCAGACTTTTTGATTTCCATGACCAGGCGGCGCGAGCCGTCGAAGCACTTCAGGCGGCAGGAATTGCGCGCCACCAGATCAGCATCATCGGGCCCTACGACGACGAAATCGGCGCCGTCTTGCGCGGTCCAGGCACCGGTGCCGCCCTTGGCGCGGCGGCGGGTTTGTTGGCCGGCCTAGGCGCCTTTAATATTCCCGGCATCGATCCCCTCGGCGCGGGATGGCTGGCATCGGCCCTCGTCGGTGCAGCCTTGGGCTGCGTTGTCGGCAGACTTTTCGGCACATTGTCCGATATCGGCAAGCAGCCAGGCAAGCCGGATGCCGCACAAGGTGTGATCCTGGTGCTGGCGCATGTCGATGAAAGGCAGGCCGACACCGCACAGGCGGTGCTTGGGGCTTCCGTTCAGGCAACGCAGTCTTTGGCCAGGGCGGCATGAAGATTCAGCTCGAGCAAAGCGCTTGACCAGGCCGCGCAGCGGGACGGCGATCCAAGCGCGAATTCAAAAATCTCTGGCAAGCCGCCGCCAGAAAGTGTTGAACACCGTGCCGATCACATTCGGCGAGCGGTTGCGCTCGGCGAGGCTTGATGATTTGCTGTCGGTTTGCGGAGAACGAATAATGCATGAGCCTGTCGGTCAAGACGAATATGGGTCGACCAGCCCGTTCGATCCGGACGATCTGTCGAGGTTGAACGCAATCGGCCCGAGCGCCGGCAGCAACGATTTCGAAAAATACGCAGTCGCCGTGATCATCGTGTTCGGCGCCCTGATCATCGGTGGCCTGATGGCTGCCGGCTTGAGCTTCGGGCGCCGCAGCACCTTCTTTTTCGCGCTTGGCGGCGCCACAGCGGCATGGATATCCGGCAATGCGCTTCTGCTCGACCGGCCGCGCATCTACGCGCTATTCGTCGGCATCGCGGCACTGATGCTGATAGCGTCGACGATCGCGCTGGTCACCTGATTCAGAGCGTAATCTTCTTGTCGACCATGATCTTATCCGTAAACCGGTCCCCACTTTTTGGGCCTAATACCCGATAGCCTTGCCGGATGCGGCGCGGCTGTCGATGGCGCCATTGTAGCGGGCGCCGCCACCCTTCTCGATTTCCGCCAGGCTCTTGCCGCCGACCAGGATGCCGGCCGCCTGGCCCCAGGTCGTGTCGGCAAGATCGAGGTGGTAGCCCATGCCGGTGAGCAGCTTTTCGGTATCGGGCGACAGGCCGAAAGGTTCGATATAGACCGTGTCGGGCAACCATTGGTGATGGACGCGCGGTGCGTCGATGGCCTCCTGGATGTTCATGCCGTGGTCGACGACGTTGACGATCGCCTCCAGCGTGATGGTGATGATGCGTGAACCGCCGGGGCTGCCGATGACCATGAACGGCTTGCCGTCTTTGGCGAGGATGGTCGGGCTCATCGACGACAGCGGCGTCTTTTTCGGCGCGATCGCGTTCGCCTCGCCCTGGACCAGGCCATAGAGATTAGGCACTCCGGGTTTCTGGGTGAAATCGTCCATCTCGTTGTTGAGCAGAATGCCGGTGCCGGCGGCGACAACGCCGGCACCGAAAGAGCCGTTCAGCGTGTAGGTTACCGCGACAGCGTTGCCATCATTGTCGATGATCGAATAATGCGTCGTCTCGCTGCTCTCGCCAAAGCCCTTCGGCATCAATTCCTGCGAGACGCCGGCCCGGAACGGATCGATCTTTTCGCGGATTTCCCTGGCGTAATTCTTGTCGAGCAGTTTTGCGACCGGGTTGTCGACGAAACCGGGATCGCCGAGCGCCGAATTCCGGTCGACATAGGCGTGGCGCATCGCCTCGACCATAACGTGAACCGTCTCGGCCGAACCGGCGCCGAGATAGGACAGCGGATAGAGCTCAAGCACGTTGAGGATCTCGCAGATGATGATGCCGCCGGAGCTCGGCGGCGGCGAGGAAATGATCTCGTAGCCGCGATAATTGCAGGTCGCCGGCTTGAGCTCACGAACCACGTAGTTTTCGAAATCGGCCCTGGCCAGAATGCCGCCCTTCTCGCCGCTCGCCTTGACGATGGCGTCGGCGGTCGCGCCTTTGTAGAAGGCATCCGCACCGCGCTCGGAAATGGCGCCAAGCGAAGCCGCGAGATCGGGCTGAACGAGGCGCTCGCCGACAGCATAAGGCTTGCCGTCCGGCTTGAGGAAAATGGCTGCCGCCGCTGGGTCCCTCGCCAACCGCTCCGCGCCGCCCCGGAGCGAGGCCGCATCGCCCTGCTCCAGCACGAAACCTTCTTTGGCAAAGCGGATTGCCGGCGCCAGCAAGTCCTGCCGAGACAGCGTGCCGTATTTCTCCCGCGCCATCTCGAAACCGGCAACCGAGCCCGGCACGCCGACCGCCAGATAGCCGTCGAGACTGGCGCCCTTCACCGGCTTGCCGTCCTTGTCGAGATACATGGTTTTGGTCGCGGCCAACGGTGCGCGCTCGCGAAAATCGAGGAAGGTCGAGCGACCGTCCTTGAAGCGGATGGTCATGAAGCCGCCACCGCCGATATTGCCGGCGGTCGGATAGACAACGGCCAGCGCATAGCCGACGGCGACCGCGGCATCGACGGCATTGCCGCCCTTCTTCAGCACCTCGACGCCGACTTCCGAGGCCAGATGCTGGGCGCTCACCACCATGCCGTGCTCGCCCTTCGCCGGCTGCGGCGAGGCGGCAAAGGCGAGGAACGGTACGAAGGTCAGGGTGAGGGAAAGGCTGACGGCGATTAGGGTTCGGCGGGTGTTGTGCATGGCCGTTCTCCGAGGCGTGGGGTAGACCTAGGAAACGCGCTTGGCGGGGTCGAGTCTACTGACATTAATGGGAAGGCGAGGGTTCAGGCCGGCGGAACTGCCGATCTCCCCCCTTGCGGGGGAGATGGCCGGCAGGCCAGAAGGGGGGTGCTGTCCCTCCGACCTCTCCAGCAATGCGCGGGCACATCCTCTGGCTATTTTGCAGGTTGCACGATTCGACGTTGGAGATCCGTCCCACCCCCCTCTGTCCTGCCGGACATCTCCCCCGCAAGGGGGGAGATCGGATTTCGCCTTTGGTTTTCGCCAACATTCAACGCTGACAGGCAACTTTGTTCTTGCTTTGTGCCGGCAGCTATGCTACTAATTCCGGTATGGTGCTAATTGGCTCCAACGACCCGCCCTTCGTGGCGGGTTTTCCATTTTCACCCCAACATCAAACAATCCCGCCACCGACGCTTGCGACCGCCGGCCGTTCGGCTGCGACCTTCGCCCGGTAGCCGGCGGCGCGGTAGGCGGCGACCGGATCGATGGCGCCACCGGTCTTCAGCCGCGCCATGGCGAGGATCGGCTCGACGTCGGTGCGATAGGCTGTCTTCAGCGTTTGCGTCGCCATCAGCGCGTCATTGGCGTCCTGAAAGCCTTCGAGCGCCTTGCGGTCGACCAGCAGCGCCTGGGCATAGGCGCGCTGCACCTCGACCGCCGACAGCATCAGGCTTTCGATCGGATCGGTGACGTTATGGCTTTGGTCGAGCATGTGGGCGGGATCGAAACCTTCGTCACCGGCAAGCTCGGCATCGACCAGTTCATTGAAGACGAGGAACAGGCGGTAGGGATCGATCGAGCCGGCGTCGAGGTCGTCGTCGCCATATTTCGAATCGTTGAAATGGAAGCCGCCGAGCTTCTTGAACTGGATCAGCCGCGACACGATCATTTCGATGTTGACGTTGGGGGCGTGATGGCCGAGGTCGACCAGGCAGAACGCCTTGTCGCCAAGCTCTTTGGCGATGATGTAGTTGGTGCCCCAATCCTGCACAACGGTCGAATAGAAGGCCGGCTCATACATCTTGTGCTCGGTGAACAGCTTCCAGTCGTCCGGCAGCCCGGCATAGATCTCCTTCATCGCGTCGAGATAGCGCTCGAATGCCCTGGCGAAATTGACCTGGCCGGGAAAGTTCGAGCCGTCGCCGATCCATACCGTCAGCGCTTTGGAGCCCAGCGTCCTGCCGATCTCGATGCATTCGAGATTGTGCTCGACCGCCTGCCGGCGTGTTGCTGCATCGGCATGCGACAGCGAGCCGAATTTATAGGAAAGTTTCTGGTCCCTGGCGTCGGAGAAGGTGTTGGAGTTGATGGCGTCGAAGCCAAGGCCGAAGCGGGATGCCGCCTGTTTCAGCCGGTTCGGATCGGCCTTGTCCCAGGGAATGTGCAGCGAGACGGTCGGCGTCGCCTGCGTCAATTGCCGGATTACGGCGCAGTCCTCGATCTTGTCGAAAATGTCACGCGGCTCGCCGGCGCCGGGAAAGCGGGCAAAGCGGGTGCCGCCGGTGCCGACGCCCCAGGACGGGATGGCGACGGCGAATTTCTCGACCTTGTCGCGGATGGCGTCGATGGCGATGCCGCGGCGGTCGAGGCGCTCGCCGAGAGACTCGTAGTCGCGTCTGAGATCGGCATCGCGCGCGGCATTGTGCCTGTCGACGAGGTCGGCGGAGATGATGGTTTCGGACATGGTGGTTTCCTCCCAATTTGCGTTGGTCGGCGCTGCCCCTCACCCTTACCCTCTCCCCGTAAAGAACGGGAAGAGGGGGGATCACCGGCGTTGGAGCGCTTCCCTTCTCCCCGTCACTATACGGGGAGAAGGTGCCGGCAGGCGGATGAGGGGCAGCGCAACCCTTAAAGACGGTCGCTTATCGCGTAAAACTCTGCGCGTTGCCGGCGTCGACGTTGATGATGTTGCCGGTCGATTTGGCCGACATATCGGAGGCGAAGAAATAGATCGCCTCGGCGATGTCTTCGGGGAACACCGACCGCTTCAGCATCGAACGCGAGCGGTAGTGCTCCTCGAGATCGTCGGTCGACATCTTGTAGGCGGCGGCGCGCTGTTCCTTCCACTCGCCGGTCCAGATCTTCGAGCCGCGCAGCACAGCGTCGGGGTTGACGACATTGACCCTGATCTGCGCTTCCGCGCCTTCCAGCGCCAGGCAGCGTGCCAGATGGATCTCGGCGGCCTTGGCCGTGCAATAGGCGGCGGCGTTTGGCGATGCGGCAAGCCCGTTCTTGGAGGCGACGAAGACGACGTTGCCGCCGATCTTCTGCGCCCGGAACAGCCGGAACGCTTCCCGCGAAACCAGGAAATAGCCGGTCGACAGGATGTCCATGTTCTTGTTCCACAGCGCCAGCGTGGTGTCCTCGATCGGCGCCGACGTTGCCAGACCGGCATTCGACACGAGGATATCGATGCCGCCAAATTCGACCGCCGTTTCGGCAAAGCCGGAGATCACCTGATCCTCGGACGTGACGTTGATGACGACGGGCCGGACGAAATCCTTGCCATAGGCCTTGGCAAGCTCGTCATTGGCGCTGGCAAGGGCTGCTTCGTCGATATCGGCCAGCACGACGCAGGCGCCCTCGCGCAGCAGCCGGTTGGCGGTGGCCCGGCCGATGCCGCCGGCGCCGCCGGTGACCAGCGCAATCTGGCCGGCAAGAGCCTTTGGTTTCGGCAGGCGCTGCAGCTTTGCCTCTTCGAGCAGCCAGTATTCGATGTCGAAGGCTTCCTGGTCGGGCAGGCCGACATAGGTCGACACCGTCGAGGCGCCGCGCATGACATTGATGGCGTTGACGTAGAATTCGCCTGAAATGCGCGCCGTCGCCTTGTCGCCGGCGAAGGTGAACATGCCAACGCCGGGCATCAGATAGACGACGGCGTTCGGATCGCGCACGGGCGGCGAATCCGGGTGCTTGCAGCGGTCATAATATGCCTGATAGCCGACGCGATACTCCGCCACATCGTCGGCAAGACGGGCAATGACGGCATCGACGTCGGGATTTTGGGGGTCGAACTCGATGACCAGCGGCCGGATCTTGGTGCGCAGGAAGTGGTCCGGGCAGGACGTGCCTAGTGCCGCCAGCGGCCGCAAATCCCTGGAACTGACGAATTCGAGCACGGCAGGGGAATCGTCGAAATGGCCGAGCTTGTGGCTGTTCTCCGAGATCAGGCCGCGGATCCTCGGCATCAGTTTTGCGGCCACGGCGCGACGCGCCGGCGCATCGAGGGATTTGACGACTTCGCCGCCGAAGATCGGCTTGCCCTGGCTCTTGCGCTCGAACCAGTCGATCGCCTGGTTGATCACCGAGATCGTCGTCTCGTAGCATTCCTTCGGCGTGTCGCCCCAGCTGAACAGGCCATGGCTTGCCAGCACGACACCCTTGGCGTTGGGGTTCTCGAGGCAGAATTTCTCCAGCCACAGGCCGAGCTCGAAGCCCGGACGTTTCCATGGCAGCCAGCCGATCGTGTCGCCGAAGATCTCCTTGGTCAGCGCCTGCGAATCCTTGGCGGCAGCAATGGCGATGATCGCATCGGGATGCATATGGTCGACATAAGGCTTCGGCACGAAGGCATGCAGCGGCGTGTCGATGGAAGCCGCGCGCGGGTTGAGATTGAAGGTGCAGTGAGGCAGATAGCCGACCATCTCGTCTTCGTGTTCGAGGCCGCGATAAAGACCTTTCAGCGCACGCAATTTGTCCATGTAGAGCGTGGCGAAGCCGTCTGTTTTAATCGAGGCGCTGTCGCCGCCCGAGCCCTTGACCCACAGCACTTCCACGCTCTCGCCGGTGAGCGGATCCTTTTGCCAGATCTTGGAGGAGGTGTTGCCGCCGCCATAATTGGTGACGCGCTTGTCGGAGCCAAGAACATTCGAGCGATAGACCAGACGTTCGGGCTCGCTCATTGCTTGCGCTTTTGCGTCATCCCAAAGATTGGCGAGGCGCGTGCCGGAGCGCTTGTCGAGCATAGGTATCCTCCCTTTGGGACACGCAAACGGCGCGGGTCCCTTTTGTACGAATTTCTACGCAAGCGGCGGCCTTGTCAATCACAAACGATCAATATCAGTCATATTGCATCGCACAACGAAATTATCTGATCGGAAATGATTGACACTGCGCGCTTTGGGTGCCTAGATGCTCAGGCAGGGAGGAACCATGCACGAAAAAGAGCGCCACAGGATCATTCTGTCCGCCGTCCAGGAAAAACCTGTGGTGACGGTGCAGGAGATGGTCGACCTGACGGAGTCGTCGGAGGCGACGATCAGGCGCGACATCGCGGCATTGCATGTGCAAAAGCGGCTGCGCCGCGTGCGCGGCGGGGCCGAGGCGCTTTCGCCGCCGCAGTTCATCGGCCTTGCCGGCCGGCCCTTCTCCGTCAACGAGACCATCAACGCTTCGCAGAAGCGGGCAATCGCGCGGGAAGCCGTGGATCTATGCAAGGACGGCGAGCCGATCATCATCAATGGCGGCACCACCACCTTCCAGATGGTGCATTTCCTGACCGGCCGCCGCATGCCGATCTTCACCAATTCCTTCCCGATCGCGGAGCACCTGCTCAGGCACTCCAAGAACACGGTGATGCTGTCAGGCGGCACCATCTACCGCGAGCAGAACATCATCCTGTCGCCGTTCGACAATGACGTGACGCGCAATTTCTACGCGCGCCGCATGTTCATGGGCGCACAAGGGCTGGGGCCGCTCGGTCTTATGGAAGGCGACCCGCTGCTGATCCAGGCCGAACAGAAACTGATCGACCAGGCAGACGAGTTGGTGGTGCTGGTCGATTCCTCGAAATTCCGCAAACGCTCGAGCCTGATCCTGTGCGGCCTGTCGCGCATCGCCACGGTGATCACCGACGACGCCATCGAGGATCGCGAAGCCAAGATGCTGGAGACCGCCGGCGTCACGCTGATCATCGCCCGCACAACGGCAACCAACAAGGAAGAATCTTCGCTGCAGGCCTGAGAAAAACTCACGCCCGCAGCGGTGATGGAATGCAACGCTCAAGGGAGGATATTCGATGAGCTTTCTGAAGAAATTGATGGTTACGGCGGCGTTCTCCGCCGCCATGTTCGTGAATGCCGCCTACGCCGAAAACGTCAAGATCGCGCTGGTGGTGAAGTCGCTCGGCAACGGCTTCTTCGACGCCGCCAACAAGGGCGCCGAAGAGGCGGCCAAGGAGCTCGGCGATGTCGACATCATCTACACCGGCCCGACCAAGGCGACCGCCGAAGCTCAGATCGAAGTGGTCAATTCGCTGATCGCCCAGAAGGTCAACGCCATCGCCATTTCGGCGAACGACGCCGACGCGCTGGTGCCGGTGCTGAAGAAGGCGATGCAGCGCGGCATCACCGTTATCTCGTGGGATTCAGGCGTCGCGCCGGAAGGCCGCCAGCTTCACCTCAACCCCTCCGACACCAACCTGATCGGTGAGACCATCATCAAGCTGGCCGCCGACTATCTGCCGGAAGGCGGCGATGTCGCCATCCTGTCGGCTTCTTCGACCGCGACCAACCAGAATGCCTGGATCGACGCGGCCAAGAAGGTGCTGCCGGAGAAGTTCCCCAAGATCAAACTCGTCGCCACCGTTTATGGCGACGACGACTCGGCCAAGAGCACGGACGAGGCCAAGGGTCTTTTGAAGTCCTATCCGAACCTCAAGGCGATCATCGCACCGACCACGGTCGGCGTCGTTGCCGCCGCGCAGGTGGTGACCGATGAAGGCCTGATCGGCAAGGTCAACGTCACCGGCCTGGCGCTGCCGTCGGAGTTCAAGAAGTTCATCGACAATGGCGCCAGCCAGGCGGTTGCGCTGTGGAACCCGATCGATCTCGGCTATTCCGCGGTCTACCTCGCCCATGACCTGGCGGTGAAGAAGGAAGAAGGCAAGCCCGGTGCTACGCTGTCGATCGGCCGCGTCGGCAAGGTCACGCTCGACGACACCAACTCGGCTGCGATGGCTCCGCCCTTTCAGTTCGACAAGTCGAACATCGAAAAGTTCTCCAAGATCTATTGATCCTGGAGCCTTCGAAACGGTGCGGCGGGGCTCAGGTTCCGCCGCGCTTTCAAACGAACCTTGTTTCAGGGCTTGATACGATTATGGACACGACAGCCCAACACGAAGTGGCGAAGGAAGCGCCTTTGTCTCCCGGACCGCGCCTGATGCTGTCCGGCATCTCGAAAAGCTTTCCCGGCGTGCGGGCGCTGCACGATGTCGGCCTGTCGCTCTATCCCGGCCAGGTAACCGCGCTGATCGGTGAAAACGGCGCCGGCAAGTCGACGCTGGTCAAGATCATGACCGGCATCTACCAGCCTGATGCTGGCACGATCAGCATCGACGGCCAGCCGGTCACACTGCCCAGCGCCCACGCCGCGTTCGGGCATGGCATCACCGCCATCCACCAGGAAACGGTGCTGTTCGACGACCTGACGGTGGCCGAAAACATCTTCCTCGGCCATGCGCCGCGCACGCGTTTCAAAACCATCGACTGGCGCACCATGCGCAAGAATGCCCGCGAGGTGCTCGACACGATGGGCGCCGGCCATATCGACGCCGATGCCAGGCTGAAGGATCTCGGCATCGCCAACAAGCACCTTGTCGCCGTCGCCCGCGCCATGTCGATCGACGCGCGGATCGTCATCATGGACGAGCCGACGGCAGCGCTTTCGATGAAGGAGATCGAAGAGCTTTTCCTGCTGATCGAATTCCTCAAGAGCGACGGCAAGGCGATCCTGTTCATCAGCCACAAATTCGATGAGATCTACCGCATCGCCGACCGCTATACCGTGTTCCGCGACGGCGAGATGGTCGGCGAAGGCCTGATCAAGGACGCCGGCCAGAGCCAGATCGTGCGCATGATGGTCGGCCGCTCGGTCGATCACATCTTTCCGCAGCGCAAGGCCGAGATCGGCGCGCCGGTGCTCGCCGTCTCCGGCCTGTCGCATCCGACCGAGTTCGACGACATCGGCTTCGAACTGCACAGGGGCGAAATCCTCGGCTTCTACGGCCTTGTCGGCGCCGGGCGCAGCGAGGTGATGCAGGCGATATCAGGCATCACCCGCACCAGCGGCGGCACGATCACGCTGGAGGGCAAGGCGATCGCGCCGAAATCAGCGGCGGATTCGATCAATGCCGGCATCGTCTATGTGCCGGAGGAGCGCGGCAAGCAAGGTGTGGTGATCGGCCTGCCGATCTTCCAGAATGTCTCGCTTCCCTCGCTCAGGCGTACCTCCAAGTCCGGCATGTTGCGGCTGGCGGAAGAGTTCGCCCTGGCCCGCGCCTATACCGAGCGGCTCGACCTGCGCGCTTCCTCGCTCAGCCAGGATGTCGGCACGCTGTCGGGCGGCAACCAGCAGAAGATCGTCATCGCCAAATGGCTGGCGACCGCGCCCAAGGTGATCATCCTGGACGAGCCGACCAAGGGCATCGACATCGGCTCGAAGGCAGCCGTGCACGGCTTCATGGCCGAGCTCGTCGCGCAAGGCCTGTCGGTGATCATGGTGTCGTCCGAACTGCCGGAAATCCTCGGCATGTCCGACCGCGTCGTCGTCATGCGCGAGGGCCGCATTGCCGCGGTCTACGACAATAAGGGGCTCGACGCCGAAACCTTGGTCAGGACGGCAGCGGGGATCGCGGCATGAAGGCTTTTCTCAGATATCGCGAGGTCTGGCTGCTGGCGGCAATCGTCGTGCTGATCGGGCTGATCTCAACGCGGTTTCCAGGTTTTGCCGATCCGGCCAATCTGCGCCAGGTGTTCAACGACACGTCGATCCTGATGATCCTGGCACTCGGCCAGATGGTCGTCATCCTGACCCGCTCGATCGACCTGTCGATGGCTTCCAATCTCTGCTTCACCGGCATGGTGGTGGCGATGCTGAACGCCGCACATCCGGCAATCCCGACCCCGCTGCTGATCGTCATCGCACTTCTGGTCGGGCTGGTGCTCGGCGCCATCAACGGCCTGCTGGTATGGCGGCTGAACATTCCCTCGATCGTGGTGACGCTCGGCACGCTCACCATCTACCGCGGCGCCACCTTCGTCATATCAGGCGGCGCCTGGGTCAATGCCGACCAGATGAGCCCTGATTTCATCGGCCTGCAGCGCGCGGCGTTCCTCAGTATTCCGGTGCTGTCGTGGATCGCCCTTTTGGTCATTGCCCTGTTCTTCCTCGTGATGACACGCACCGCGCTCGGCCGCTCGATCTATGCCATCGGCGTCAACCCGACCGCATCGGTCTATGCCGGCATCGATGTCGGCCGGACGAAATTCATCGTCTTCTGCATCTCGGGGATGATCGGCGGCCTCTGCGGTTATCTCTGGATCTCGCGCTACGTCATCGCCTCGGTCGAGGTCGCCAATGGCTATGAGCTCAACATCATCGCCGCCTGCGTCATCGGCGGCATTTCGATCGCCGGCGGCATCGGCTCGGTCGGCGGCGCGGTGCTCGGCGCGCTGTTCCTCGGCATCATCTCCAACGCGCTGCCGGTGATCAATATCTCGCCCTTCTGGCAAATGGCGATTTCAGGCAGCGCCATCATCCTGGCCGTGGTGCTCAACGCGCGCGGCGAACGCCGGCAAGGCCGCATCATTCTCAAAAAGGCGGAAGCGGCATGACCGACACCCCTGCCCCACGCCACATTCCCGATCGGCTCGACAAGCCTTTCACTGCGGCGGTCTTCTCCTGGGAGGCGCTGCTGGTCGTTGTCGCTGTTGCCATTTTTGCCGTCAACAGTTTTGCCTCGCCCTATTTCCTCGACCCATGGTCGCTGTCGGACCTGACTTTCAACTTCACGGAAAAGGCGCTGATCGCGCTCGCCATGGCGCTGCTGATCATCTCCGGCGAAATCGACCTGTCGGTGGCCGCCATCATCGCACTCGCGTCAACAATGATGGGCATGGCGGTGCAGGCCGGTGCTGGCACTCCGGTGCTGATGGCAATCGGCCTCATCGTCGGGCTCGGCTGCGGCGCCTTCAACGGCCTGCTCGTCACCAGGCTCGGCTTGCCGTCGATCGTCGTCACCATCGGCACGATGAGCCTGTTTCGCGGCATTGCCTTCATCATCCTGGGCGACCAGGCCTACAAGGGCTATCCCGCGAGCTTCGCCTTCTTCGGCCAAGGCTACGTCTGGTGGGTGGTGTCGTTCGAACTGACGCTGTTCCTGGCCGCGGCAGTTATCTACTGGTTCCTTTTGCACCGGACGAGCTTCGGCCGCCGGGTCTTTGCCATCGGCAACAACCCGGTCGCGGCGCAGTTTTCCGGGGTACGTGTCGGCCGCATCAAATTCATCCTGTTTTGCCTGACCGGCCTGATGGCGGGCATCGCCTCGGTGCTGATCACATCGCGGCTCGGCTCGACCCGGCCGTCTATCGCGCAGGGCTACGAGCTCGAAGTCATCACCATGGTGGTGCTCGGCGGCGTCAGCATCCTGGGCGGCGCCGGCAGCATTCTGGGTGTGGTGCTGGCCGCCTTCATCATGGGGCTGGTGACCTTCGGCCTCGGCCTGCTCAACGTGCCGGGGATCGTCATGTCGATCTTCATCGGCCTGCTGCTGATCATCGTCATTGCGCTGCCGATCCTGTGGCGGCGCGTGCAGCGGGAGCGCTTTGCCTGATGCCGGAGAAATACGCGTTCAAGATGAGGCTCAATCCGGGCATGAAGGCCGAATACAAGAGGCGCCACGACGACATCTGGCCGTCACTCGTCGCGTTGCTGAAACGGGCCGGTATCTCCGATTATTCGATCCATCTCGACGAGGAGACCAACACCCTGTTCGGCGTGCTGTGGCGGCGCGATGACCACGGTATGGACGAATTGCCGAAGCATCCGGTGATGCAGCGTTGGTGGGCCGAGATGGCGGACATCATGGAGACCAGGCCGAACAACGAGCCGGTGGCGGTGCCGCTGGAAACAATGTTCCATATGGAATGACCCGCCACGTCGCCGTCATCGATATCGGCAAGACCAACGCCAAGGTGGCGCTGGTCGATCTTGCCGCAGCAAGCGAAGTCGCGCTGCGCAGGATGGTGAACGAGCCGGTTCGGCAAGGCCGGTACCCGCACCATGACGTCGAGCGGTTATGGGCGTTTATCCTCGGCAGCCTGGCCGAGATCGATCGCGAGCAGCGCATCGATGCGATATCGATCACCACCCATGGCGCAACGGCCGTGCTGGTCGACGCATCTGGCGAACTGGCGCTGCCGGCGCTCGACTACGAATTCGACGGGCCGGATGCCCTTGCCGGGGACTATGACACGATCCGTCCGGCGTTCTCCGAGACCGGCACGCCGCGCCTGCCGGCCGGCCTCAATCTCGGTGCGCAGCTGTTCTGGCAGCAGAATCGCTTTCCGGCGGATTTCGCCAGAACCGCCGCGATGCTGATGTATCCGCAATACTGGGCCTTGCGCCTGACCGGCGTCGCCGCCAGCGAGGTGACTTCGCTCGGCTGCCACACCGATCTTTGGAACCCGTGGAAAGCGGATTTTTCGTCGCTGGTCGACCGGCTGCAATGGCGCCGGCTGATGGCGCCGGTGCGGCAGGCCAAGGACCGCCTGGGCCCGATCCTGCCCGCTCTGGCGTGGCAAACCGGCCTCGACCCACAAACGCCGGTGTATTGCGGCCTGCACGATTCCAACGCCTCGCTGCTGCCGCATCTCCTATCCGGCAAGCCGCCTTTCTCCGTCGTCTCGACCGGCACCTGGGTGGTGTCGATGGCGGTCGGCGGCAGCAAGGTCACGCTCGATCCGGCACGCGACACGCTGGTCAATGTCAACGCACTCGGCGATCCCGTGCCCTCGGCGCGCTTCATGGGCGGCCGCGAGTTTTCCGTGCTGACCGAGGGCCAATCGGAGAACTGGACGGACGACGATGTTGCCACGGTGCTGGCGCGCAAGACGTCCCTGTTGCCCTCGACCCAACAGGGTTCGGGGCCGTTTCCGCATCATACCGCATCATCGCTTAACGCGGACGGGATGAGCGCCGGCCAGCGCTTTGTCGCCATCTCGTTCTACCTGGCGCTGATGACCGCGACCTGCCTCGACCTGATCGGCGCGGACGGTCCCACCATCGTCGAAGGACCCTTCGCCCGCAACCGGCTGTTCACCCGCATGCTGGCTGCGGCGACAGCACGCGCCGTCATTGCCTCCGAGGCTGCGACAGGCACCAGCATCGGGGCCGCCTTGCTGGCGTCGGACCAGGGGACACCGCAAGGCAGGGGCGAAAGGACCGAACCGTCGGCCGATCCACTCTGGACAAGTTACGTGCGCTCCTGGCGTTCGGCGGTCGACGAACGAGCCTGACCGCCGAGCTCATGGCGCCCTGATGTCGGGAGATGCCTAGCCCGCGTAGAGCAATCCTTGCGGATCGATCTCCGGCTTGCGGCCGGCAACTATGTCGGCAAGGAACTTTCCCGAGCCGCAGGCCATGGTCCAGCCGAGATGGCCGTGGCCGGTGTCGAGGTAGAGATTGTCGTACCGCGCCCGGCCGATGACCGGCACGGAGTTCGGCATCATCGGGCGAAGTCCAGCCCAGAGCTCAGCCTTGCTCTCGTCGAAGGCGCCGGGGAACAGGTCCTTGCCGGTGTTCAGGATCGAGTTGAAATCGCGTGGCTTGAACGTGCGGTCGAACCCGGTGAACTCCGCCGTCGAGGACATCCGCAGCCGATTTCCCAGCCTGGAATAGCCGATCAGCCGATCCTCGTCGGCGCCGCCCATGATCGGCCCCTTGCTTTCATCTTCCAGCGGAACAGTCACGGTATAGCCCTTCACGGGGTAGACGGGGAGGTCGATGCCGTAGCGGCGGCCGAGCAGGCCGCTCTCCGGCCCCATGGAAATGACCACCGCGTCGCCGGCCACCGGGCCGGCCGAGGTCATCACGGCGCGCACGCGGCCGCCGTCGATCTCGAGGCCTTCGACAGTGGTGCCGTAGAGGAACTGGACGCCGAGTTTCTCGGCGGCATAGGCAGCGAGGCGCTGCGTGAATTGGCTGGAGTCGCCGGTCTGGTCGATCGGCGAATAGACGCCACCGGCAATCTTGTCCTTAGCGCCGGCGAGGCCCGGCTCGAGCTCGACCAGCCGGTCGCGGCCGACGATCTCGATCGGCAGGCCGTGTTCGCCGAGATAGCGGTAATTGTCGGTGCCGGTGTCAAAGCTCTGCTGCGAGCGGAAGAAATACAGAATCCCCTTCTTGCGCTCGTCATAGTGGATGCCGGTTTCGGCGGAGATGGCGTTGATGCAGTCGCGCGAATAGAGCCCCAGACGCAGCTTGACGTCGGTGTTGGCGCGCATGCGCTTATGCGTGCACTGGCGCAGGAAGCGCAGGCTCCAGGCGAAAAAATATGGATCGAAGCGCAGGCGCACCTTGATGCCGAGATCGTGGTTATAGAGGCCGCGCAGGAACGTCTTCAGCGCTGCCGGCGAGGCCCAGGCGGTGGCGTCCCCGGGCGACACCAGGCCGGCATTCGACCGGCTGGTGCCGCGTGCTGCCGCCGGATGGCGCTCGATCACCGTCACCTCATGGCCGTCGCTGGCCAGACAATAGGCCGCCGCCGTGCCGACGACGCCGGCTCCAAGCACCAGGATTTTCATTCCGCCCCCAGCGCGCTGAACCAACCTTTGCGGAGAGCCCACTTCACCCCAGAGCCGAATTCTTGCTGGTCAGGATGCGCTCCCAGGCAAGCGCATCGGCAACAATCTGGTCGAGGTTGTCGCGCTGCGGGGTCCAGCCGAGTTCGCCGCGCGCCAGCTCCGAATTGGCGACGACCGCGGCGGCGTCGCCGGCGCGGCGATCGCCCATCCGCACGTCGAAATCATGGCCGAAGACGCGGCGGACGCTGTCGATGACCTCGAGCACCGAATAGCCGTGGCTGTAGCCGCAATTGGCGACCAGGCTCGATCCGCCGGCACGCAGCCGCTGCAGCGCCAGCCGATGCGCCGCCGCCAGGTCGCTGACGTGGATATAGTCGCGCATGCAGGTGCCGTCCGGCGTCGGATAATCGGTGCCGAACACCTGCATGAAGGGACGCTTGCCGAGCGCCGTCTCGCAGGCGACCTTGATCAGATGCGTGGCACCGGGCGTCGACTGGCCGGTGCGGCCCTTCGGATCGGCGCCGGCGACGTTGAAATAGCGCAACGCCGTATAGCGCAACCCATGGGCAATGGCTGCGTCGCGCAGCATCCATTCGCTCATCAGCTTGGACAGGCCATAGGGCGATTCCGGCGCAAGCCGGGCATCCTCGCGCACCGGCTCCAGGCCGGCGCCGCCATAGACGGCGGCGGTCGAGGAAAAGATGAAATTGGGCACGCCTTCGCGCACTGCGGTCTCGATCAAGGTGCGCGTCTTGCAGGTATTGTTCTCGTAATAGGCAAGCGGGTCGGCGACCGATTCGGGGACCACGATCGAGCCGGCGAAATGGATGATCGCGTCGACCTTATTGTCGCGGATGATCGAGGCGACCAGTTCCCTGTCGGCGACATCGCCGACGACGAGCTTTGCTTCCGGGGCTACTGCCCATTCAAAGCCGGTGGAAAGCCGGTCGAGGACGACGACGCTGTCACCCGTGTCCAGCAATTCCCAGACCATATGGCTACCGATATAGCCGGCCCCGCCTGTCACCAAAACCGTCATCCGCATCCTCGCTATTCATGATTTATCGGAACTGTCTCAATCGTCGCCTTACTGGAAAACCTGCCGCCAAGCCATTAGAACCTGCGGTAACCGGTCTCATCGGCGTGTGGCATTGTCCTGAAACAAGATTGATCCACATCAAGGGAATAGGCCACGTTCCGTGGTCGTTAGGAACAGGCTCGGGGCGTGGCATTTTGACCAAAAAGGCCAGGTGGACGACGAATGGGCCAATGACTATGATCCCGCGCAAAACTGGGAAGGCGACATGAACTATCAGCGGTTTTTCGAGGAAGCGATCGACCAGCTCCATGCAGAGCGCCGCTACCGCGTCTTCGCCGACCTTGAGCGTATCGTAGGGAAATTCCCGCGCGCCATCTGGCGTGCCAATGGCCGCGCCGAGGAAATCACCGTCTGGTGCTCCAACGACTATCTCGGCATGGGCCAGCATCCCGACGTCATTGCCGCGTTCCAGAAGGCGGCAGGCAAGATGGGGTCGGGGGCCGGCGGCACCCGCAACATTTCCGGCACCAGCAACCCGCTGGTCGAGCTCGAACTGGAGCTGGCCGACCTGCACGACAAGGAAGCGGCACTGGTTTTCACCTCCGGCTTCGTTTCCAACGAGGCGTCGATCTCGACCATTGCAAAGCTGCTTCCCAATTGCCTGATCATCTCGGACGAGCTCAACCACGCTTCGATGATCGAGGGCGTGCGGCGCTCGGGCGCCGAGAAGAAGATCTTCCGCCATAACGATGTCGCGCATCTCGAAAGCCTGCTGCAGACCGCCGGCCGCGAGCGCGCCAAGCTGATCGTCTTCGAGAGCGTCTATTCGATGGACGGTGACATCGCGCCGATCAAGCAGATCGTCGATCTCGCCGAGCGTTACAACGCCATGACCTACATCGACGAGGTCCACGCCGTCGGCATGTACGGGCCGCGCGGCGGCGGCATCACCGAGCGCGAAGGGCTGGCCGACCGCATCGACATCATCGAGGGCACGCTGGCCAAGGCGTTCGGCACGCTTGGCGGCTACATCGCCGGCAACACTGCGGTGATCGACGCGGTGCGCTCCTATGCGCCGGGCTTCATCTTCACCACGGCGTTGCCGCCGGCGATCGCTGCCGCGGCAACCACCTCGATCCGCCATCTCAAGCGTTCGCAGGCCGAGCGCGACGCGCAGCTGCGCCAGGCGACACGGACCAAGCAAGTGCTGGCCGCGGCCGGCCTGCCGGTGATGGAATCGCCTACCCACATCGTGCCACTTCTGGTCGGCGATCCCGAGCTCTGCAAGATGGCCAGCGACCGCCTGCTCGGTGTGCACGGCATTTACATCCAGCCGATCAACTACCCGACAGTGCCGCGCGGCACCGAACGGCTACGCATCACGCCGACACCGTTCCATTCGGACGCGCTGATCGCCTCGCTGCAGGACGCGCTGGTCGAGACATGGGACGCGTTGGGGATTCCCTACGGTTCGGCCGGCCGGCCTTCGGTGGCCAAAAGCGACCGCGTCATTCCGTTGCTGGTGCCGAAGTCGGGCGGGTAACTCCGCCGCCACGGGCAGCCGCCTATCGGTGCCGCCTCATTTTCAGTGCTGCGATGCCTGGCGCAAACCTCAACACACTTCACACACTCGTCATCCATTTCGCCAGCCGGTGCGCGGCTTCCTCGAGCTGGTCGAGGCGGCGGTGGAAGCACAGCCTGAGGAAGGCTTCGCCGCCGGGGCCGAAGGCGGTGCCGGGAGCCAGGCCGACATTGGCGCGATCGACCATGTCGAAGGCGGCAGCGCGGGAATCGCTGATGCCGTCGACTGCGAAGAACAGATAGAATGCGCCCTGCGGTACGGTGAACCGGGCCCTGCCGGTTTCGGCGAGAATGCCGCAGACCAAGTCGCGCGCCGCCCTCGCCCGCTCGACCTGCTCGACGATGAAGGCGTCGCCTTCATCGAGGGCAATGACGGCGCCGCGCTGCATGAACTGCGCAACGCCGGAAGTCGAATACTGGACCAGGTTCTCGAACACCTGCTGCAAGGCGGGATGGATCTTGATCCAGCCGATGCGCCAGCCGGTCATCGCCCAGTTCTTGGAGAAGGAATTGACGAATAGGATGCGATCCTCATCGGCCATGATGTCGATGAAGGACGGCGCGCGGCCATGGCCGTAATGAAACAGCGAGTAGATTTCGTCGGCGATGATCCACAGGCCCCTCTCGCGGGCGAGATCGAGGATCGCCTGCAGCGTCTCCTTGTCGGCGGTCCAGCCGGTCGGGTTGGACGGCGTGTTGACGAACAGCGCCTTGGTCCTTGGCGTGATCGCCGCTGCGATCTTGTCGACGTCGCAGGACCAGCCATTGCCCGACTGGTCGAGCGTGACCGCGACCGGAACGGCGCCGGCCACCCCGGCGGCGGCGGCGAAGTTCGGCCATGCCGGCGACAGGTAGACGAGTTCGTCGCCCTTGCCGGCCACCGCATCGATGGCCATCTGGATGGCGTGCATGCCGGAGCCGGTGACGATAAATTCCTCGTTGGCGAAAGTCTTGCCGAAATGCCTGGTGTAGTAGCGGGCGAGCGCCTGCCTGAGTTCAGGAATGCCCCGCTGCCAGGTGTAGAAGGTCTCGCCGGCGGCCAGCGCCTTGGCGGCGGCATCGGTGATGAAGGCAGGCGTCGGCAGGTCGCCCTCGCCGGCCCAGAGCGGTATCATGCCGTCGCGGCCGCGGCCACGGTTCATGACGGCGACAATGCCGCTTTCAGGCGCCGCACGCGCCTCGGCGCGCAGAGTATCGATCAGGGTCATGGATGGGTCCGTTTTCGTTTGCTCGACTGCTAGCGTGTTTCAGGGCGGACGAAAACAGAAAACCCCGGCCGCAAGCGACCGGGGTTTTGGTCCAGAAAGTTGCCGCAGGCGCTACTTTCTGGCGAGGAGATCGCGAATTTCGGTGAGCAGCGCGACGTCGGCTGGCGGCGGAGCGGCCGGGGCGGCCGGTTTTTCACGCTCCAGCCGCTGGCGCAGATTGTTCACCGCCTTGACCATCACGAAGATGATGAAGGCGAGGATGAGGAAGTTCAGCGCCACGGTGATGAAGCTGCCATAGGCGAAGACCGCACCCTGTTTCTTTGCATCAGCCAGCGAGGTTGCATTCACCGCGGAAGACAGGGGTATGAAGTAGTTGTTGAAGTCCAGTCCTCCGAAGATCGCGCCAACAATAGGCATGATGATGTCGTCGACCAGCGAGGTGACGATTTTGCCGAAGGCAGCGCCAATGATGACGGCAACGGCCAGGTCCATCACATTGCCCTTGGAAATGAATTCCTGAAACTCTTTCAGCATTCGACTCCTCCTTGTCCTGACCGGCCGTTCTGCCGTCCGCTCCCCCGGCATCGACCGGCAGGCAGAATAGCAAAAACCTGCGGTTGCAACAGGAACAAAAGCTGGTTTCAGCCGGTCACGATTGCCCGACGCAGTCGATATGATACGCCGAAAGCCGCGATGGACTCGATCGCCAAGCTGTGATTGCGTCTGCAAGGCCGGATGAAAAAGCCGGCGCAGGGAGGAAGTTCGAGGCGTGCAGGGCTGGTTCATCGTCATCATCGCGATCGCCTATGTGACGTTGCTGTTCGTCATCGCCAGCCTGGGCGACCGCCGCTCGACTTCAACCGGGCCCGGCTGCGCCCGGCCGTTCATCTATGCGCTCAGCCTCGCCATCTACTGCACCTCCTGGACCTTCTTCGGCTCGGTCGGCCTGTCCTCCGAGCGCGGCCTCGAGTTCCTCGGCATCTATATCGGACCGGTCCTGGTGTTCGTGTTCGGCTTTCCGCTGCTGCAGCGCATCGTCAGGCTGGCCAAGACCGAGAAGATCACCTCGATCGCCGACTTTCTCGGTGCCCGCTACGGCAAGAGCTTCGCTGTCGCGGCGATCGCCACGCTGATCGCGACCATCGGCGCCGTGCCGTATATCGCGCTGCAATTGAAGGCAATCTCCGGCTCGGTCAGCCTGATGGTCGAGCATTATACCGGCTCGCCCCCGTCGTTCGATCCGTTCGTCAGCGACATCTCGCTGGTCGTGGCCATGCTGCTGGCGCTGTTTGCGGTGCTGTTCGGCACGCGCCATGCCGATGCCACCGAGCACCAGGACGGGCTGGTGCTGGCGGTGGCAGTCGAAACCGTGGTCAAGCTCGCCGCCTTCCTTGCGATCGGCCTGATGGTCACGTTCCTGATCTTCGGGGGGCCAGGCGACATGTTCGACCGGCTCGCCGAAAACACGCAGGTGCGCCAGGCGATGGGCTACAACACCTCACTCGCCACCTGGCTGGTGCTGACATGCCTGAGCGGCTTTGCCATCCTCATGCTGCCGCGCCAGTTCTACGTCACCATCGTCGAGAACCGCAGCGAGGCCGAGCTGCGCACCGCGACATGGGTGTTTCCGCTCTATCTGGTGGCAATCAACCTGTTCGTGCTGCCGATCGCATTGGCCGGCCTGGAGCTGGTCGGCCCCAGGACCAGCAGCGACCTCTATGTGCTGTCACTGCCGCTTTTCAGCGGCCACGACGTGCTGGCCATGGCCGCCTTCATCGGCGGCCTGTCGGCGGCGACCGCAATGGTGATCGTCGAAAGCGTTGCGCTGTCGATCATGATCTCCAACGACCTGATCATCCCGCTGTTCGTGAGGCGATTGCTGCGGACCACGACCTCAGAGAGCGAGGACTGGTCGACGCTCATCCTCAATGTGCGGCGGGCGGCGATTTTCATCATGCTGTTCATCGCCTTTCTCTACTACCGCGAGAGCACCAACAGCGCGCGGCTGTCCTCTATCGGCCTGATGTCGTTCGCCGCGATCGCGCAGTTCGCGCCGGCAATGATCGGCGGCCTGGTCTGGCGCGGCGCCAACGGCCGGGGTGCCGCGCTTGGCATGGTCGCCGGCATCGTCGTCTGGAGCTACACGCTGCTGCTTCCGTCGCTCGTCACACCCGATACTGGCATCCTGGTCCACGGCCTGTTCGGCTTCGATGCATTGCGGCCGCAGGCGCTTTTCGGCACCGTCGCCGAGCCGCTGAACCATGGCGTGCTGTGGAGCCTGTCGATCAACACGCTGTTTGTTGTGTTCGGCTCGCTGTCGCGCGCCTCTGTGCCGCTGGAACGCATCCAGGCGTCGATCTTCGTGCCGCGCGAAGCGGGTCCGCTGCCCAGCCTGCGCCGCTTCCGCACCACGATCACCGTCAACGACCTCAAGGACACGATCGCGCGCTATCTCGGTGTCGAACGGACCGAGCGGTCCTTCCAGTCGTTCGAAAAGAGCAGCGGCACTTCACTGCTCGGCAACGAACAGGCCAGCATGGATGTCATCCGCTTCTCCGAGCAGCTTCTGGCCAGTGCCGTCGGCTCCTCTTCGGCGCGGCTGATCCTGTCGCTGCTGCTGCGTCGCAACGACCGCGAATCCAAGGACGCCTTCCGTCTGCTCGACGACGCCACCGAGGCGCTGCAGCACAATCGCGACCTGCTGCAGATCGCGCTCGACCAGATGGAACAGGGCATCACCGTCTTCGACCGCGATTTCCGGTTGATCTGCTGGAACCGCCAGTACCGGGCGCTGTTCGACCTGCCCGACGAGATGGGCCAGGTCGGAGTCTCACTCGATCGTATCCTGCGCCACCTTGCCGAGCGCGGTGACATACCGGCAGACCAACGCGTCACCATGCTCAACCGCCTGACCAGCTTCGTCAGCCCATGGCAGATGGAGTTGAAGACCAGCGGACGCATCCTCGAATTGCGCTCCAATCCGATGCCGGACGGCGGCATCGTCGCCACCTATGCCGACATTTCCGGACGTGTCGAACAGGATCTGGCGCTGAAGCGCGCCAACGAATCGCTGGAACAGCGAGTGAAGAGCCGAACCGCCGAGCTCACCCGCGTCAATGAGGAGCTGGCGCAGGCGCAGATGCTGGCCGAGGAGGCCAATCTCGGCAAGACCCGCTTCCTCGCTGCCGCCGGCCACGACATCCTGCAGCCGCTGAACGCCGCCCGCCTCTATTGCTCGTCGCTGATCGAGAAGACCGGCAAGGGACCTGCCGGCAAGGCGGCGATGAATATCGAATCGTCGCTGGAATCGGTCGAGACCATCCTCGGCGCGGTGCTCGACATTTCGCGCCTCGATGCCGGCGCGATGAAGCCGGACGACACGAGCTTCGGCCTGGACGGGCTGCTGCGCCAGATCGGCAACGACTTCCGGCCGCTTGCCGCCGAAAAGAAACTCGAGCTCTCGATCATGCCCTCGTCGCTCAGCGTCATGACGGACCGCAATCTGCTGCGCCGGCTGATCCAGAACCTGGTCTCAAACGCCATCAAGTATACGCGCCATGGCCGCATCCTGGTCGGCGTGCGGCGGCGCGGCGAACTGGCCGAGATCCAGGTGATCGACACCGGCATCGGCATTGCCGGCGACAAGCTCAACACCGTGTTCCGCGAATTCACCCGGCTCGATGAGGGCATGCGCGAAGCGGAAGGCCTCGGCTTGGGGCTCTCCATCGTCGACCGCATCGCCCGCGTCCTGCGCCTCGAAATCCGGATCTTCTCCAATCCCGGCAAAGGCACGCGCTTTTCCGTGCTGCTGCCGGTGGCGGCCGTGCAGGCACCGCGGCGCGAGGCCGAGGCGAAGCCGCCTGCCCGTGTCGCGGCCTCGCTTGCCGGGCTCAATGTGCTCTGCATCGACAACGACGCCCGCATCCTCGACGGCATGCGGCTGCTGCTGGAGGGCTGGGGCTGCAGCGTCGACACGCTTTCCGGCGCGGAGGATATCGAGAGGTCCGGCATGCATCGGCCGGACATCGTGCTTGCCGACTATCATCTCGACAACAGGACCGGCCTTGAATTGATCGCCCAGTTGCGTGCGATCCATGGCGAGGACCTGCCGGCCGTGCTGGTCACCGCCGACCGCTCGAGCGAGGTTCGCGCCGCCGCCGGCAGGCTGGACGTGCCGGTGATCAGCAAACCGCTGAAACCGGCGATGCTGCGCTCGATGATGGCCAGGGTCAGGCCGCTGGCGCCGGCGGCCGAATAGGAATCAGCCGGCCGTCTGCAACGGGTCGCTGCCGATCTTGGACAAAAGGATGACCGCCTGGGTGCGGCTGTCGACGCCGAGTTTCTGCAGGATGGCCGAGACATGCGCCTTGATCGTCGCTTCGGAGACCCCGAGCTCATAGGCGATCTGCTTGTTGAGCAGTCCCTCGGCCAGCATGCCGAGCACGCGCGTCTGCTGTGGGGTCAGCGCCTGCAGCCGCTTGATCAGGTCGGAAATCTCGGGATCGCGCTCCACCCCGAGATCGATGCCGACGGGAGCCGCGATATCACCTGCAAGCACCGACTGCACCGCATTGCGGATCTCCTCCATGCTGGCCGATTTGGAGATGAAGCCGGAGGCGCCGAGATCGAGCGCGCGCCGGATCGTCACCGGATCGTCATGCGCCGAGACCACCATCATCGGCACCGCCGGATGGATGCCGCGCAACGAAATCAGGCCAGAAAGACCGCTTGCCCCCGGCATCGAGAGATCGAGCAGCACCAGATCGACATCCTCATTGGCCAGGACCAGCGCCTTGGCGCTTTCGAAATCGCCGGCCTCGTGAATGGCGGCAACGTCGCCGATGCCCGCGAGTGCCTCCCTCAATGCACCGCGAAAAAGCGGGTGATCGTCGGCAATGACGAATGTGTAGCCCAACGGTGATATCCCTCCCCGAATCCCGTTTGCGATTTTCCGCCTTGCAGGATCTGAACAATCATAACGCTACGCCTGCTGTTCGGCGTGGCCGGCTTGCTATTCCCGCCCCAGGTCTTTTTGCGAATTGCCTAGGTCTTTTGCGAATTCGGCTTGGCGCCGTCTTCGTCCTTGTCCATGTCCTTGACGATGTCCATGAAGCTGCGCAGGAAGCGCTCCATGTAGCCCATCGTCTTGTTGAAATCCTCCTCGCTGGGCAAAGTCGATTCGAAACGCGCGGCAAGCGAATTTTCGAGTTTGGCGACGCGTTCGTCGAGAGCCTTCACCGAATTTTGCAGCCGGTCGACCTCATCCTGCAAGGCGGCACGTTCGTCGGCCGCCGTCTTGCAGACAAGCTGACCGGAGCGCTCCTCGCAGAGCGACATGGCGCCGGTTTGCGTATCCATGCGCACATAGCCATTGGCCGATTTTTCCAACCGGTAGCGATCGGCTTCCTCGGAAAAGGCCGAGGCCGCGACAAGCGACACCAGTGCTGCGGGGATCAATACGTGTTTCAGACGCATGTTTTCCTCCATGAGCCAGTTGGTTCAATGTATCACATGTTTGCGCCTGAAATGGGGAAGAGTTCGGAGCGTCCGAAACCCGCTTGCCCCTTCCCCGCATGATCTGTTCGGACTATAGCGCAACGATGTCCGAGATCATCTACAAGATAGTTCCCGAGGCGCTGTGGCGCGAGGCTGAAAGAGAAGGCCGCTTCACCGGCGCGCCGATCGACGTCGCCGACGGCTTCATCCATTTTTCCACCGCCGGGCAGGTTCGAGAAACGGCGGCCAAACATTTCGCCGGCCAAAGCGGATTGCTGCTGGTCGCCGTCGATAGCGCGCGCCTCGGCGATGCGCTGAAATATGAGGTCTCGCGCGGCGGCGCCTTGTTCCCGCATCTCTATGGCGGGCTCGGCCTCGATGCGGTCGTTTCAGTGCAGGCATTGCCGCTCGGCGCCGACGGCCGGCATGAATTCCCGGCGCTGGGGGCCGAATGAGCGCGTTCGACCGGATCGGCCAGAAACTGTTGTTCACGCTCGATCCGGAAACCGCGCATGGGCTGTCGATTGCCGCGCTGAGATGCGGGCTGCCGGTCTCCGGGCGCCCTTTGCTAGACGACAGGCTAAGGGTCAGCCTTTGTGGACTCGATTTCCCGAACCCGCTCGGCATGGCTGCGGGTTACGACAAGAATGCCGAAGTGCCTGACGCACTGCTCGGCCTGGGCTTCGGCTTCGCCGAGGTCGGCACCATCACACCGCTGCCGCAGACGGGCAATCCGAAGCCACGCATCTTCCGGCTGCCTTCGGACGGGGCGGTGATCAACCGGCTGGGTTTCAACAATGAAGGCCACGCCGCCGCAGAGAAGCGTCTTGCCGCCCGAAAAGGCCGCCCCGGCATCGTCGGCATCAACATCGGCGCCAACAAGGACAGCGCCGACCGCGTCGGCGATTATGAGCGCGGCGTGATCCGGTTCGCGCGATATGCCAGTTATCTGACAATCAATATCTCCTCGCCGAACACGCCGGGCCTGCGCAACATGCAGGCGCGCGAACAGCTTGGCGAGCTCCTGTCGCGGGTCATGGCTGCGCGTGCGGCGGCACCGGAAAAACCGCCCGTCTTCCTCAAGATCGCGCCGGATCTGGTCGAGGCCGAGCTGGAGGACATCGCCGCCGAGGTCACTGAGAAGAAAATAGACGGCGTCATCGTCTCCAACACCACGATCGCGCGAGCGGGACTGCGCAGCAACGATTTTGTCGAGGCCGGCGGGCTTTCGGGAAAACCGTTATTCGAGCGCTCGACCACCGTGCTGGCAAAAATGCGGAAACTGCTTGGCCGGGATCCTGCCGTCATCGGCGTCGGCGGCGTCGATTCCGCCGAGACGGCGCTGGAAAAGATCCGTGCCGGCGCCGATCTCGTCCAGCTCTATACCGGCATGATCTATGCCGGGCCCGCGCTGCCGGGGCGCATTCTTTCCGGCATGGCCCGTTTCATGGACAGTCAAGGGCTGAAGTCGCTGCGCGAGCTTCGCGACAGCCGCCTCGATCAATGGGCAGCGAAGCCGCTTTAGCGATCAGCCAAAGGCTGTGCGCACCCGCAGCCGCAATATGGCGAGCAGGCTGAAGCCACGCACCAGCAGGAAGACATGCAACGCCGCCCATAGGCCGTGATTGCCGAAGGCCGGCGCCAGGATCAGCAGAGCGGCGCTGAACGACAGGAACGACAACAGCATCATGTTACGCATGTCGCGCGACCATGTCGCGCCGATGAAAACCCCGTCCATCTGGAAAGCTAGCGCGCCGCTGAGCGCGGTGAACGCCGCCCAGGGCAGGTAGATATCGGCAATGGTGCGAACGTCGGTCGAGGTCGTGATCAGGGCGACGAGATCGGTGCCCTCCAGCAGGAAGAAGAGCGTCGCCGCGCCCGACAGCCCGAGCCCCCAAAGCAGCGTCAGCCGCACGGCCTGGTCGAACGCCGTGGCGGCGCGGGCGCCGATGGCGCGCCCGGCGAGCTGTTCGGCGGCGGTGGCGAAACCATCGAGGAAGTAGCCGGCAACCAAGAAGAGGTTCATCAGCACAGCGTTGGCGGCCAGCGTCAGAGTGCCGAATTGTGCGCCTTGGCGCGTGAACAGCGCAAAGGCGGCGAGCAGCGAAAAGGAGCGGATCATGATATCGCGATTGAGCGACATCATGCGCAGGAATGCCGGCAGATCGAGGACGCGGTGGCGCGGCAGCCTGGGCGCCGCCCAAAAGCGACGGCCGACAATGGCGAGACCAAGCAGCATGGCGACGAATTCGCCGGTGAGCGTTGCCCAGGCAACGCCGGCAACGCCCCAGCCGAGCTCTAGGCCAAGCAGGAAGCAGAGGGCGATGTTGATGCCGTTCAGTATCAATTGCAGCATCAGTCCGAGCCCGCCCTCGCCGCGCCCCAGCACGTAACCGAGGATGGCGTAATTGATCAGGGAGAACGGTGCTGCGAGCATCCTGATGCGGATATAGACGTCCATCGCCGCGCTGACGCGCGGTTCGGCGCCTATGAACCATTGCCCGGCAGTGGAGACCAGGGGCGCAAGCGCGGCAAGCACGACGCCGGCGACGACCGCGATCAGCACGGCGCGCCAGAACACCGCCTGCTCCTCCAGCGCATCGCCGCGCCCGAAGGCCTGGGCGACGAGGCCGGTGGTGCCGGAGCGCAGGAAGTTGAAGGTCGTGAAAACGACGTCGAAGATCAGGGCGCCGGCCGCCAGGCCGCCGAGAAGGGCGGCGTCGCCGAACTGTCCGACCACCGCAGTATCGACAATTCCGAGCAACGGCGTCGTCAGATAGGCAAGCGTCATCGGCACGGCGATGGCGAGCACCGAGCGTGGACCGCGGGTCTCGCTGAGGGCGCAGCTCGCAACGGCCGGCACGGTGCTGGCAGCGCGGCTGGCCTTGCTGAACGGCATCGCCTGCAACACCGCCGGCGGCAGCCATCACGCGCGGCGCGCGCAAGGCGCCGGCTTCTGCACTTTCAACGACGTGGCCGTGGCCGCGCTGGTGCTGCTCGCCGAAGCTGCTGTCCAAAACATCCTGGTCGTCGACCTCGACGTGCATCAGGGCGACGGCACGGCGGATATCCTGAACGACGAGCCGGGCGTGTTCACCTTCTCCATGCATGGCGACCGTAACTACCCTGCGCGCAAGATCGCCTCCGATCTCGACATCGCCCTGCCCGACGGAACCGGCGATGCAGCCTATCTGGAGCGGCTGGGCGCCATCCTGCCGGAGCTGTCGGCGCGAGCGCGCTGGAACCTCGTCTTCTACAATGCCGGGGTCGACGTCCATGCCGAGGACCGGCTCGGCAGGTTGTCGCTCACGGATGACGGGCTGCGCGCTCGCGACGATATGGTGATCCGCCATTTCCGCACGCTTGGCATACCGGTGTGCGGCATTATCGGCGGAGGCTATTCGACGGATGTCGCAGCACTCACCGCACGCCATGCCATCCTGTTCGAAGTGGCCGCTGCCTACGCCTGAAAATTCACTTCCGGTAGTTAGCGATCCTGAGCAGGATGAATGCCGGCACGACGATCGCGGCACCGAGCAGGATGTAGCCGAGAAAGCGGTCGATGGCGTGGAAGCCCAAATTCCACAGGTCTATGAAGAATTTGCGGATGCCGTAAAGCACGTCCATCGGCGACCAGCCGAAGGCGTTCATGACCAGGCCGACGAGGAACGACACCACGAGCAGCTTCAGGATCACCCGGAGCGGCGTATCGCCGAGAAAGCGGTTCAGTGCGGACAAGGGCCTGTCTCCACAGTCGGGTGCCGCGATTCGGGCACATGCCAAGAAATACGCAGTCGCCCGCGCCGCATCAAGGCGGCGCCTCAAATCGGATTGCGCATCGGCGCCGGGCCATGATATCGGAGGAACCAGCGCGGGTATGATGTAATGGTAGCTTGTCAGCTTCCCAAGCTGAACGCGCGGGTTCGATTCCCGCTACCCGCTCCAGCTTTTGCCCCGGTGCATTGCACTTGTTCTGGTCAGGCTGAAAACCAGCGGCTTCACAGGCATTTTTTTGCAGCCGGCTGGCCGTCTTTCATCTGTTTGGCCGATGTGCCAGTTCGTGGAATATCTCACATTGAGGGTCGGCGGGGCCTCGAATGACCCCAACCGGAAAGTCTACCCTTGGCCCGCTGGCGTCTGCTGGCGGGCTTTTTTTTGAGCATCACGCGGTATTGCCAACGTGCACCGGCGCCGCTCAGGCGGGCCCGTCTGGTCGTCTGGCTGGCCATGGAATGCGCCCGCTACCCGCGGAATGCGCCCGCTACCCGCTCCAACCCTCAGCCCACCTCCCGCAAAATAAAATCGTGCAGCATCTTGGCTGCCGGTGACAGCGCGCGGTTCTTTACCGTGATCAGGCTGTAAGGCCTGACCTCGATGTCGAACTCAGTCTGGACGACATCGATAGCGCCGGCCAGGCCTTCGGGGTTCTGAATGAACTTCGCAACCTGGACCGACACCGGCGCGATGGCGTCGGATTGCGCGACCATGACCAGAGTCAATAGCAGCGAACTGGTGTTGAGGATGCGGTCCGGCAGCGCGATGTTGCGGTTCAAGAAGTTGCTTTCCATCGCCTGGCGCAGCGGCGAGCCGCCCGACTGGAAGACCCAGTCATAGGCGGCGGTGTCTTCCAGCCGCACTGCCTTGCCCTTGGTCAGCGGGTGGCCGCGGCGCACGATCAGGCAGGCCTTCTCGACGCCGATGACGCGGGCTTCGAACAGCCGCGGATTGAGGTCGTCGGGGATGCGGGCGATGATGAAATCGTGGCGCGAGGCGATCAACTCGCGCGCCAGCACATTCGAGGTCTCGACCTGCATGGTGATTTCGATGCGCGGATAGAGGCGCCGGATCTCGCGGATCGCCGGCACCGCCAGCTCGATCGCCGGTGCTGTCACCGCGCCCAGGAACACCGAGCCGCCCTTGCCCGCCTTGAGCTCGAAAATCTCACGGTCGACCTCGCGCATCTCGAGCAGGATCGATCGCGCGCGCCGTGCCAACGCCTTGCCATAGGGTGTCAGCGTGATGCCGCGCGGCAGCCTTTCGCAGAGCTTGACGTCGAGCACCGCCTCCATCTCGGCGATCATGCGCGAAGCGGCCGGCTGCGAGATGTTCATGACCTGGGCCGCGGCACTCACCCGGCCGTGCTCGTCGAGGGCTGCGATCATGCGCATGTGACGCAGGCTCAAGCCGCTGCGCAGCAAGGTTCCGCCATCACCCGGGATTTCATCGTAACCGGCTGATATTCCACCAGGATTTCGCAGCGCCGCCATGATTTTTCCCTACTTCTGCGCCCGGCGCCCCGGCTGATCATCCGGCAGCCTCGCCACTAGCTTTAGCCATATCGGTTTCGATATAGCAACCATCAAAGATCGCATTTGACAGTTATGGCAAAGCGACACACCCTTCGCGCGTCCTGAGACTTGACGATCGGCGACGAGGGAAAACTCGTATCGATTGAAACCAGAGTTTCGGGGCCGATTGGGAGGATACCGGAGATCGATTGAGGGCAGCGGCGCGTTTGGCGCTCCTGCACGATTGCGCGGCCCACGAAACCCAAGGGTACGCGTCCATCAACCAGGGAGAGTTAATGTGAAGATCATCAAGACACTGGCCGCCGTCGCGGCCCTAGGCATCGCGGCCATGACGCTGCCGGCGCAGGCGGGCGAAGGCCTGATCGGCGTTCTGATGCCCACCAAGACCTCGCAGCGCTGGATCAACGACGGCGACGCCGTCAAGTCCCAGCTCGAGGCTCTGGGCTACACTGTCGACCTGCAATATGCGCAGGACGACATTCCGAACCAGCTCAGCCAGCTGGAAAACGAAATCACCAAGGGCCCGAAGGCGCTGATCATCGCTTCGATCGACGGCACCACGATGGGCGATGCGCTGCAGAAGGCGAATGACGCCGGCGTCGTCGTCGTCGCTTACGACCGCCTGATCAAGAAGACGCCAAATGTCGACTACTACACCACCTTCGACAATTTCGGCGTCGGCGTCATCCAGGCCAAATCGCTGCTCAAGGGCCTTGGTTATCCCGAGAAGAAGGGGCCCTTCAACATCGAGCTGTTCGGCGGTTCGCCGGACGACAACAATGCGTTCTTCTTCTATAACGGCGCCATGTCGGTTCTTCAGCCGCTGATCGACGACAAGACCCTCGTCGTGAAGTCCGGCCAGATGGGCATGGACAAGGTCGGCACGCTGCGCTGGCTGGCGGCAACCGCCCAGGCCCGCATGGACAATCTGCTCTCCGCCAACTACTCGGACGGCAGCCGCGTCGATGGCGTGCTCTCGCCCTATGACGGCCTGTCGCGCGGCATCATCGCTTCGCTGCGCGCCGTAGGCTACGGCACTGCCGATCAGCCATGGCCGATCGTCACCGGACAGGACGCCGAGACCGCTTCGGTCAAGGCGATCATCGCCGGCGAACAGTATTCGACCGTGTTCAAGGACACCCGCGAACTCGCCAAGGCGACGGTCGAACTCGTCGACAAGGTGCTCTCGGGCGGCAAGCCGGAAGGCCTCGACACCAAGACCTACAACAACGACGTCAAGGTCGTTCCCTCGATCCTGTTGACGCCGCATGATGTCGACAAGTCGAACTACCAGGCGCTGGTGGTCGACTCCGGCTACATCAAGGCCGAAGAACTGAAGTAATCGCGGTTACAAAGCCTGGGGTCCTGCGCAGGCAGGGCCCCTTTTCGTTGGCGAGCCAGCCCGGTATTGTTTGCGGACCTCGCAGGAGTGGTATTCTCAATGGCATCGACGATTTTGGAGATGCGCGACATCACCAAGACGTTTCCCGGCGTCAAGGCGCTGTCGAACGTCAAGCTTATGGTCGAGGAAGGCGAGATCCATGCCGTGGTCGGCGAGAACGGCGCCGGCAAGTCGACGCTGATGAAGGTGCTGTCGGGCGTGTATCCGTCCGGCACCTATGACGGCCAGATCATCTATCGCGGCGATGAGTGCCATTTCAAAGGCATCCATGACAGCGAGCGCAAGGGCATCGTCATCATCCACCAGGAGCTTGCGCTGGTGCCGATGCTGTCGATCGCCGAAAACATCTTTCTCGGCAACGAGCACGCCAGATACGGCGTCATCGACTGGAATGCAAACGAGGCGCGCACCAGCGCCCTGCTCAAGAAGGTCGGCCTCAAGGAAGACCCCAACACGCTGATCACCAATATCGGCGTCGGCAAGCAGCAGCTGGTCGAGATCGCCAAGGCACTCAGCAAGGAAGTGAAATTGCTCATTCTCGACGAGCCGACGGCGAGCTTGTCCGAAAAGGACAGCCAGGCGCTGCTCGATCTGCTGCTCGAATTCAAGCGGCAGGGCATCACTTCGATCCTGATCTCGCACAAGCTCAACGAGGTGAACCGGGTCGCCGACAAGGTCACGATCATCCGTGACGGCCGGACCATCGAGACGCTGGCCAAGAAGGACATCTCGGAGGACCGCATCATCACCTCGATGGTCGGCCGTTCGCTCGACGACCGCTATCCGCCGCGCGAGCCGAAGATCGGCGAGACCGTTCTCGAAGTGAAAAACTGGTCGGTCTACCACCCCATCCATGCCGAGCGGCAGGTCATCAAGGGTATCAACCTCAACGCGCGCAAGGGCGAGGTGGTCGGCATTGCCGGGCTCATGGGCGCCGGCCGGACCGAGTTTGCCATGAGCCTGTTCGGCCGGTCCTATGGCCGCCGCATCACCGGCGAGGTGTTCCTTAACGGCAAGCCGATCGATGTCTCTTCGGTGAGCAAGGCGGTGGAACACGGCATCGCTTACGTTACCGAGGACCGCAAGACCTACGGTCTCAACTTGATCGACCATATCAAGCACAACATCACGCTCGCCAACCTGCCTGGAGTGTCACGCCATGGCGTGATCGACGATTTGCGCGAGCTTTCGGTCGCCAACGATTATCGCGGCAGGACCAATATCCGCGCCTCGAGCGTCTACCAGATGACCGGCAATCTTTCTGGCGGCAATCAGCAGAAGGTGGTGCTGTCGAAATGGCTGTTCGCCAATCCGGAAGTGCTGATCCTCGACGAGCCGACACGCGGTATCGACGTCGGGGCCAAGTATGAAATCTATACGATCATCGCGCGTCTCGCCTCCGAGGGTAAGGCAATCATCGTCATCTCGTCGGAAATGCCCGAACTGCTCGGCATCACCGACCGCATCTACGTCATGAACGAAGGACGCATCGTCGGCGAAATGGCGGCAAGCGACGCCAGCCAGGAAAAGATAATGCGCGCCATCGTCCGCGGAGAAGGAAAAGCATCATGAGCACCGAAAGCGCTCCCGGGCCGCAGACCGGCGTTGCCCAGGACCTACAACAGGGACCTCGCATTGCCGTCTCGGCGCTGGTCACCAACTTGCGCGAATACGGGTTGGTGCTGGCGTTGATCGCAATCATGGTGTTCTTCCAGTTCACCACGTCCGGAACGCTGTTCAAGCCGGTGAACCTCAGCAATCTGGTTCAGCAGAACAGCTTCATCATCGTGATGGCGCTGGGCATGCTTCTGGTGATCGTTTCGGGCCATATCGATCTCAGCGTCGGCTCCGTCGCCGGCTTCATCGGCGCACTGGCGGCGATGATGATGGTCATCTGGCCGCTTGGCCCATTGAGCAATCCGCTGGTGGTGTCGATCATCTGCCTGATCGTGGGTGGCGCGATCGGCGCGGCACAAGGCTACTGGATTGCCTATCACCGAATACCGAGCTTCATCGTCACACTGGCGGGCATGCTGATCTTCCGCGGCATCTGCCAGGCGCTGCTGGGTGGCGGGTCTTCGGTGGGGCCGCTCCCCGTCGGCTTCAAGGCGCTCAGTTCCGGCTTCATTCCGGACCTGATCGGCCCATTGACGCTGATACCGCCAACCGTGAACGCCGCCGGCAAAACCATTGTCGGCAGCGGCCTGACGCTGCACCTGACGACGATCGTGATCGGCCTCGTCGCCGTGCTCGCCTATGCCTATTTCGGGCTCAGGGCACGGCGCACCCGCGAGAAGCATGGCTACGAAGCCGAGCCCTTCTCGCTGTTCGTCGTCAAGACCCTGGTGATCAGCGCGCTGGCGCTGTTTCTCGTCTACCAATTCGCCACCTACAGGGGCCTTCCCATCGTTCTCATGGTGATGGGCGTGCTGATCGCGTTGTTCGTCTTCGTTACCAAACGCATGACGATCGGCCGTCGCATCTATGCGATGGGCGGCAATGCCAAGGCAGCCCAGCTATCGGGCATCAAGACCGAACGGCTGACGTTGATGGTGTTCATCAATATGGGCGTACTGTCGGCACTCGGCGGCCTGATTATCGCTGCGCGCCTGGGGCAGGCTGTGCCGGCGGCCGGCCTCGGCAGCGAGCTTGACGTCATCGCCGCGGTGTTCATCGGTGGCGCTTCGGCGATGGGCGGCGTCGGCCAGGTCATCGGCGCGGTGGTCGGCGGTTTCATCATGGGCGTCATGAACAACGGCATGTCGATCATGGGCGTCAATGTCGACTGGCAGCAGGTGGTAAAAGGCCTGGTGCTGCTCGGCGCCGTCGTCTTCGACGTCTACAACAAGAACAAGGCTTGAGAGGCAACCAGGAGGCATACGGGTCACATCGCGGCGCTGCCGGGCGGCGCAAAAAAGTCCCCCGAGGGACCTGATCCGCGAGCGCAATCCGGACGAAGAATTTCAACCGAGGCGCGGACAGGGTCCGGGCCACGCAGGGTAGGGTTTGCCGCCAAAGGCAGGCCAGCCCGCAATTCAGAGAGGGTTACCATGCTGATCTCACAGATCCTCGACGACGCCGAGACGATCCGCGTCGTTGCCCGCAACAGCGGCAAGACCCGCGTCATTAACGGCGCCCGCAGCGTCTATTCGCTGGCGATGGAGGCCGCGCGCACCGGCAGCGGGCTTGTCGCCCTGATCGAGCGCAAGGGCTTCGGCGAAACCGTCGATCTCGACGCAGCCTACAAGAAGGGCCGGCTGCTGTCGCCGATCAACCATCCCGATCCGGCCCATCTCCATCTCACCGGCACCGGGCTGACGCATCTCGGCTCCGCCGCGACCCGCGATTCGATGCACAAGAAGCTCAGCACGGACGGCGAGGAACAGCTGACCGATTCCATGAAGATGTTCCGCATGGGGCTTGAGGGCGGTAAGCCGGCGAAAGGCCAGATCGGCGTGCAGCCGGAATGGTTCTACAAGGGCAACGGCACCATGGCAGTGGCGCCCGGGGCCGCGCTTATGTCGCCCGCCTTCGCCCAGGACGCCGGGGAGGAGCCGGAAATCGCCGGTATCTATGTGATCGGCGACGACGGCGCCCCGTTCCGCGTCGGCTTCACGCTGTCGAACGAGTTTTCCGACCACGTCACCGAGCGCGTGAACTATCTCTTCCTTGCCCATTCCAAGCTGCGCAACGCTTCGTTCGGCCCGGAGATCCTGATCGGCGATCTGCCGTCCGATATCCGCGGCGCTTCACGTATCCTGCGCGACGGCAAGCTGCTTTGGGAAAAGCCGTTCCTGTCGGGCGAGGCGAACATGTCGCACACCATTGGCAATCTCGAGCATCACCACTTCAAATACTCGGCCTTCCGCCAGCCGGGCGACGTGCATGTGCACATGTTCGGCACGGCGACGCTGTCCTTCGCCGACGGCGTCAGGACCGAGGCCGGCGACGTGTTCGAAATCGAGGCCCCTGATTTCGGCCTGCCTCTGCGCAACCCGCTTGAAATCGAGCAGCCGGTGAAGGTCGCGGTGAAGGCGCTTTGAGGCGTCGATGACAGCGTGATCTCCCCCCTCGTGGGGGAGATGGCAGTTCCAACCTCAGCGCGCGGCGCGGAAATGCTTGGACAGTTTCAGGCCCTGCGCCTGATAGTTCGAGCCGAGGTCTGTGCCGTAGAGCGCTTGCGGCCGTTTCAGCATGTGCTCGTAGATCAGCCGTCCGACGATCTGGCCGTGGTCGAGGATGAACGGCACTTCGTGGCTGCGTACCTCGAGCACCGCCCGGCTGCCGGTGCCGCCTGACGCCGAATGACCGAAACCCGGGTCGAAGAAACCCGCATAATGGACGCGGAACTCGCCGACCAGCGGATCGAAGGGCGTCATTTCGGCGGCGTAGAGCGGCGGCACATGCACCGCCTCGCGCGACACCAGAATATAGAATTCGTCCGGATCGAGCACCAGTTCGCCGGCGCCGCTCTTGTAGAGCGGCTCCCAGAAATCGACTACATCCTGCGCGGCGCGCTTGTCGACGTCGACCAGGCCGGTGTGGTGCTTGCCGCGATAGCCGACCAGCCCATCCTTGTCGCCGTCGAGGTCGATCGACAGCGCGATGCCGCCGCCTGAGATGTTGGGCGGTTCAGTGGCGACCAGCATCTCGGCGCGGTGCAGTTCGTGCAGGTCGCTTTCCGACAAGAGCGCATTGCCGGTGCGGAACCTGATCTGCGACAGCCGCGAGCCGGTGCGAACGACAATCGGGAAGGTGCGCGGGCTGACCTCCAGATAGAGCGGACCTTCATAGCCGGCGGCGATCTTGTCGAACTCGTGGCCACGGTCGGTCATCACCCGAGTGAAGATATCGAGCCGTCCGGTCGAGCTTTTCGGGTTGGCGGAGGCGGAAATATGCGCGGGCAGCGCCAGGCTTTCGAGCAGCGGCACGATGTAGACGCAGCCGGTTTCCAGCACGGCACCTTCGGCGAGGTTGATCTCGTGCAGCTTCAGCCGGTCGAGCTTGTCGACAACCCTGTGGTCCGGGCCGGGCAAGAAGGAAGCACGCACCCGCCAAGCCTTGTCGCCGAGCCTGAGGTCAAGGCTGGCCGGCTGGATCTGATCGGCATCGAGCGTGCGCGGCGATTTTAGCGCGCCCGTCTGGAACAGCGCGGAAATATCCTGATCGGGAAGAATGCCTGTCTGCCGCAAGGGTCTGGCTCCGTTCGAACGCCGGGCGAGGTCTTGTTCTGTCGCAGGTCCGACCATGGACGCCTTTGGCACCTGCTTGGTACAACCCTCTTAATCATGCCGGCAATTGACGCAAGCGTGGCGCGGGTCTAAAGCTCGTTATCCCGTGGTGATTTGGCCGGTCGGCTTGCAGCCACGTTAAACAAGTCGCTAAAGGACCGTCGGGCCGCAAGGCCATATGGACCGGTTGCGACTTTCGCGACCGGTTTTTTGTTGTTTGGACCAATTTTGGTGTTTGGATAGAATGATGACCAAGAAGCGCGACTGGAAGCCTCAGACCGCACTCGTGCATGCCGGGACGCTGCGTTCCAGCTTCGGCGAGACCTCCGAGGCGATGTATCTCACCCAAGGGTATGTCTACGAGACGGCGCAAGCGGCGGAAGCCCGCTTCAAGGGCGAGGAGCCAGGCTTCATCTATTCGCGTTATGCCAATCCGACCGTCGACATGTTTGAAAAACGCATGTGCGCACTGGAAGGAGCCGAGGACGCGCGCGCCACTGCATCCGGCATGGCGGCGGTGACGGCAGCATTGCTGTGCAGCGCCAAGGCTGGCGACCATATCGTGGCGGCGCGCGCACTGTTCGGCTCCTGCCGCTGGGTGATCGAGACGCTGGCGCCGAAATACGGCATCGAGGCAACGCTGGTCGACGGCACAGACATCGCCAATTGGCAAAAGGCGGTCAAGCCGAACACCAAACTGTTCTTCCTGGAAAGCCCGACCAATCCGACGCTGGAGGTGGTCGACATCGCCGCCGTCGCGGCACTTGCCAATTCGATCGGCGCCAGGCTGATCGTCGACAATGTCTTCGCCACGCCCTTGCAGCAGAAACCCCTGCAGCTCGGCGCCCACATCGTCGTCTACTCCGCGACCAAGCATATTGATGGCCAAGGGCGCTGCCTTGGCGGCATCGTTCTGTCGGACAAGAAGTGGATCGACGAGAACCTGCATGACTATTTCCGCCACACCGGCCCCAGCCTCTCGCCCTTCAATGCCTGGACGCTGCTGAAAGGCCTGGAGACGCTGCCGCTGCGCGTACGCCAGCAGACGGAAAGTGCCGGCCGCATCGCGGATTTCCTCGCCGAGCGCCCGCAAATCGCCCGCGTCATCTATCCCGGTCGCGCCGACCACCCGCAAGCGGCCGTGGTCAAGAAGCAGATGTCGGGCGGCTCGACGCTGATCTGCCTGGATGTGAAGGGCGGCAAGCAGGCGGCCTTTGCCTTCCAGAACGCACTCGAAATCGTGCTCATTTCCAACAATCTCGGCGACGCCAAGAGCCTGATCACCCATCCGGCGACGACGACGCACAAGAACTTGACCGATGAGGCCCGCGCCGAGCTCGGCATCGGACCGGGCACGCTCAGGCTGTCAGTCGGCCTTGAGGACGCCGACGATCTGCTCGAAGACATCCAGCAGGCGCTGAGAGTTGCCGGATAAGGGCTGGACGAACAGAGGCGAGCGGGGACGCGCCGATCAGGCGCCGGACGGGGTCTGTTCCAGCTCCGCGACGGCCTTGCTCTGGATAGTCATCACATTGCCTCGCCAATCGACGGCGCCGCTCAGCCATCCGCGCGCCCAAATGGCGGGAAGCATCAGGTCTCGCGCCATCATCGCCGGGATCGTGCGCAGCGACAGGTGCCATCCCTTGGCCGAGGCCAAGGCGCATTCCGGCAGGTAGGCCGCGACCAGCACGGCGGTGGCGGTGGCCGGCAGGCTGACGCCGGCGTCAGCCGCGGCAACCAGCGCAAGCACCAGCGGCGGTGCCGCGCCGATCAGGATTTCGGGGGCAAAGAACAGTGCAAAGGTGACGCGGCGCAGCCGCGCCCAGCGCGCCTGCCGCGACCAGATCTCGCCAAGCGTGCGCCGGCCGAGCGGCTGTTCGAAGGGCGAGGCGACAAGATTGACCCGCAGTCCGAGCCGGTTGACCAGCTTGGTCGCGGCGGCGTCCTCGGCGATCTCGGCAGCAAGCGCGCGGATGCCACCATTGGCGTCGAGCATGGGCTTGTTCCACAACATGCTCTTGCCCTGGGCGAAGCCGAGGCCGAGCGCCGCTCCAGCGTACTGCCAGCGCGCCTGCAGCGTGTTGAGAAAGGCGCATTCTACCTCCCCCCAGAAGCCGTCCGGCCGCGAGCCGATCGGCGTCGAGCAGACGAGGCCGGTGTCGTGCCGCCACGCCGCCATCAGGTGCTGGACGTAATCGCTCGGCATAAGCACGTTGGAATCGGCAAGGATGACCCAGCGATAATGCGCCGCCTCCCAACCCTTCACACAATTATTGAGTTTCGGATTGCCGCTGATGCGGTCGTCACCGACTAAAAGGCGGGCGCGAATAGCTGGAAAGCGCGCCATTGCGGCGGTGATCGGCTCGACCACCGGGTCGTCGGCATGGGCGACGCAGAAGATGAGTTCGTAGCGCGGCCAGTCGAGGGAGAAGGCGCGCTCCAGCGTCTCTTCGGCAAACGGCTCGACGCCGCGCGCCGGGATGACGATCGATACCGGCGGCGCGTTGGCCGCGGGCGGTGCAATCCTGGCTGGTCGCTTTAGCTTCAGCAAGGCTAACAGGATGCTGGCGAGATTTGAAAGAAGGAGGGCTATGGAAAGGAGAGCGGCTGCGAATGTCGGTTCCATCGAGATCTGGTCACTCCAGAAATGCTGGCCGCATGACGGCCGTTTTCAACAAATCGACAAAACGCTGAGTCGCCCGGCACAAGCCTGCACACCATCATTGTCATGTGTCACTCAAATGACATTGTTTTTCGGCACCTGCGCTTGAGATCGGGCAAGAAGATGCCGCGCATCGTTGACCAAACTGCGCTGAGCATCGAAAGTTCCATCTACATTGCTTTGGAGCAGTTTATGTACAGCGCCGTCACCCGCAACATCGAAGTGCAGGTCAGGCCGTTCTATCTGGAGGATCACTCCGACCCGCCACAAAACCGCTATGTCTGGGGCTACCAGGTGACCATCGACAATCAGTCGGACGACTTCGTGCAGCTTCTGTCGCGCTACTGGCACATTACCGACGGCACCGGCAAGGTCGAGGAAGTGCGCGGCCCCGGGGTCGTCGGCGAGCAACCTGGACTCAACCCCGGCGACAGCTATCAGTATACGTCTGGATGCCCGCTCTCGACCCCGTCCGGCATCATGGTCGGGCACTACACAATGCGCAACAAACGGGGTGAGACCTTCGACGTCGCCATCCCCGCCTTCTCGCTCGATTTGCCGGGCACGCGGCGCACCGTCAATTGACGTTCACTTGGATTCCTCTCCCCGCCTTGCGGGGGCGAGGAAATCCAAGTTCTGCGAAGGCAGCCGCACTGATGCTCGTTATTGAGCCGCTTCAAATTCCGCCGGATCGAAGTCATATTGTTTCGAACAGAATTCGCAGGCCACGTGAATGCTGCCATCCTCGGTGCTGTCCCTGATCTCCTCGGCGGAAAAGCCTTCGAGGATGCCCTGGATCTTCTCCCTCGAGCATGAGCACTGGTCGGCGACCGGCACCCCGCCGAAGACGCGGACGCCATGCTCGTGGAAAAGCCGGTAAAGCAGCCGTTCGGCGCCGATCGTCGGATCGATCAGCTCGGTCGGTTCAATAGTACCAAGCAGCGCCAGCAGCTCCTGCCAGGAATTGTCGGCCGGGTCGTGGATTTCCTCACGCGGATCGCCGTCGCCACCGGGAAAGTCGGGGACGCGCATGCGCTCCGCCGACTGCGGCAGGAATTGTGCCAGCAAGCCACCGGCCCGCCATTGCTCGCGGGCACCGCCGACGCCGGGCGTCAGAAGCTTGGCAACCGAAAGCCGGAGGTCGGTCGGAATCTGCTCCGACTGGCGGAAATAGGTGCGTGCGGCATCTTCCAGCGTGACGCCGTCGAGCTGGACGATGCCCTGGTAGCGTTGCGTGTGGGCGCCCTGGTCGATGGTCAGCGCCAGGACGCCGCTGCCGAGCAGCGTCTGCGGTGACGTCTCGCCGGCAGAAGTCAAAGCCTGCAGCCGGTCGGCATCGAAGCGGGCATAAGCGCGCAGCGCGTGCGGCGTGGAGAAATCCGCGACCAGCATGTCGACCGGCCCGTCGGTGCGGGTCTGCAGAATGAACTTGCCCTCGAACTTCAGCGAAGTTCCGAGCAATACCGTCAGCACACAGGCTTCGGCCAGGAGGCGGGCGACCGGCTCGGGATAGTCGTGGCGGCTGAGAATAGCGTCGAGCATCGGCCCGAGCTGGACGGTGCGGCCGCGCACGTCGAGCGGGCCGACCTCGAACGGCACGACATGGTCGTCGCCGGCGTAGCCGAATTCGCCGAGCTTGGGTTTATGTTCAGCCAATTGATGAGTTTCCAACATGACAAAGCTCCGGGGCGCGGCGATGCCGCCCTCCGGGGCGCATGCGACGAGACGCGCTCGATTTGCGTGATGCGCCTGAGATAGGCACCACCCACTCCCGGATCAAGGCGGCCCGGATCAACGCGGCGCAGATCAGGCCAGCCCGGATCAAGGCGGCCCTTATCAAGCGCCCAGGCACCAGGCCAAGACCGCCTTCTGGGCATGGAGCCGGTTCTCCGCCTCATCGAACACCACAGAATGCGGTCCGTCGATGACCTCGTCGGTAACCTCCTCACCGCGATGCGCCGGCAGACAGTGCATGAACAGCGCGTCAGGCTTGGCTTTCGCCATCAGTGCCGCATTGACCTGGTAGGGTAGGAAGACATTGTGGCCGCGGGCACGGTGCTCCTGGCCCATCGACACCCAGCAGTCGGTGACGATGCAATCGGCCTCGTGAACGGCCTCCTCGGGCGAACGGGTGAATTTCAGCTTGCCGCCATTGGCTTTCGACCAGTCGACATGCTTCTGGGCCGGTTCGCTGCCCTCGGGCACGGCGATGTTCAGCTTGAAGCGGAAGCGCGCAGATGCCTCCAGCAGCGAATGCAGCACGTTGTTGCCGTCGCCGGTCCAGGCGATCGTCTTGCCGGCCACCGGACCACGGTGCTCTTCGAAGGTCATGATGTCGGCCATCAGCTGGCAGGGATGGGTCTCGTCGGTCAGCCCGTTGATGACGGGAACCGTAGCGTTTTCCGTCAGTTCCAGCAGCCGGTCATGCGAGGTGGTGCGGATCATGATGGCATCGACATAGCGTGACAGCACCTTGGCCGTGTCGGCAATGGTCTCCGAGCGGCCAAGCTGCATCTCGGTGCCGGTCAGCATGATCGTCTCGCCACCCAACTGCCGCATGCCGACGTCGAACGACACGCGCGTCCGCGTCGACGGCTTGTCGAAGATCATCGCCAGCACCTTGCCTTCGAGCGGCTTGCTGCGTTCGCCGGCCTTGAGCCTTGCCTTTCGCACAGCTGCGTCGTCGAGCATGAAACGCAGATCGCCTTCGGAAACGGCGGAAAGATCGGTGAAATGGCGAAGGGACATCAGGAATTCCAGGATTACTTCGCTGCGGCAGCGACGATGGCATCCGCCAGGCTCTTGGCGCCGGCACGAATGCGCTCGAGCGCTTCGTGGATCTCGGCGTCGGTGACGGTGAGAGGCGGCAGCAGGCGGATAACGTTGTCGCCGGCCGGAACCGTCAAGAGATGCTGGTCACGCAGTGCCACCGTGACTTTGGTGTTGGGCATCGCGCATTTAAGCCCGAGCATCAGGCCGGTGCCCCTGATGCTTTCGATAACATCCGGAAATTCGTCGGCGACGCCTGCAAGCCCCTGCTTCAACAGCAGTGCCTTGCGCTGGACGTCCTCGAGAAAGCCGTCCTCCAGCACCACGTCGAGCACGGCGTTGCCGACCGCCATCGCCAGCGGATTGCCGCCGAAGGTGGTGCCGTGCACGCCGGCGGTCATGCCGACCGCTGCCTCGTCGGTGGCGAGGCAGGCACCCATCGGGAAGCCGCCGCCGATGCCCTTGGCCACCGCCATGAGGTCGGGGGTTACACCCGCCCACTCATGCGCGAACAGCTTTCCGGTGCGGCCGACGCCGCACTGGACCTCGTCGAAAATCAGGAGCAGCCCGTGCTGATCGCAGAGCTGCCTGAGGCGCTTCAGCGATTGCGTCGGCACTTGCCTGATGCCGCCCTCGCCCTGCACCGGCTCGATCAGGATCGCCGCGGTCTCAGGCGTGATCGCCTTTTCGGCCGCATCGATATCGTCGAAACCGACCTGGTCGAAGCCGTCGACCTTGGGGCCGAAACCTTCCAGGTATTTGTACTGGCCGCCGGCGGCGATGGTGGCCAGGGTGCGGCCGTGGAAAGCGCCTTCGAAGGTGATTGTGCGGTAGCGCTCGGGATGGCCCTTGACGAAGTGGTAGCGCCGCGCCGTCTTGATGGCGCATTCGAGCGCCTCTGCGCCGGAATTGGTGAAGAACACCTTGTCGGCGAAGCTGGCGTCGGCCAGCCGCTCGCCGAGCCGGCTCTGTCCCGGAATCTCGTACAGATTGGAGACATGCCAGAGCTTGGCGGCCTGCTCGGTGAGGGCCGCGACCAGATGCGGATGGCTGTAGCCCAATGAATTCACGGCGATCCCGCCGGCGAAATCGAGATATCGCTCGCCCTTATCAGTGACCAGCCAGGTGCCTTCACCGTGGTCGAAAGCCAGGGGTGCGCGAACAAAGGTCTCGAAAAGCGCCGAACCGCTCATTATATGCGTCTCCGGAACCGGAAAATCAAAAAGCCGCCAAAGCGGCGGCCCTTGTGGCTTATCGTGTTTTTCGGCCGTGAAGTCAACGAAAAGGTCGCGTAAGGACGTGCGGCAAGCCCTCCAGCACAACGCCGGCTCATAAGCGACCGGGCAAGTTGGGGAAAACCGAAAAAACCGATTCGTGTTGGCGTTGGGACTCTTGTCACCGAGTCAGCGCATAAGGTAATTGTAGTAGAGAAATAACTAGATTTCGTGCGGCGGACCTAATCACCCGATATATGTGGTGTCTGCCCGGCAGAAGCCGGGTCGGGAATGGATTCCGATTGCCGCACGTTTCAGCAGGAGCGCGGTCTCATGAACTGGACTGACGAGCGAGTCGAACTTCTCAGAAAATTGTGGTCAGAGGGCCTCAGCGCCAGCCAGATCGCCGCACAGCTTGGCGGGGTCAGCCGCAATGCGGTCATCGGCAAAGTGCACCGGCTGAAACTGTCCGGTCGCGGACGCACGACCGCCTCACCGGCACGCCAGAAGAAGACGGCACAGGGATCGACGATCCAGAAATCGGTGTCCCGGGCAGCAAGCGCCACGCGCCATGCCACCACGTCGATGTCGATCGGTGCGACCGCGCTCAAGGCACAGTTCGATGCCGAACCGGTGGCGCGCCACTATATTCGCCCGGTCGAGAACGTCGTCGTGCCGATCTCGCGGCATCTGCAACTCGTCGAGCTGAACGAGCGCACCTGCAAATGGCCGAATGGCGATCCGCTTTCGGAAGACTTCCATTTCTGCGGCAACGACGCCGCCGAAACCGGGCCCTACTGCAAGTACCACGCCCGCGTGGCGTTTCAGCCGGCATCGGAGCGGCGGCGGAGCAGATAGTTAGGGGAGTAGGGGAATAGGGCAGTACGGCAGTATGTGGTGAATTGCAGAGAAGCGTGGTCAGAAGCGATATCCTACTGCCCTACGCTTCATAGCCACCCATTCTTGCGAAACCGCCAGTAAAGAAACGTGCAGATCAGGGCAATCGCCGCCAGGACGGCCGGGTAGCCATATTCCATCCTCAGTTCCGGCATGTCGCTGAAATTCATGCCGTAAATGCCGGCGAACGCCGTGGGCACCGCCAGGATGGCGGCCCATGAGGCAAGCTTCTTGGAGATCGCCGTCTCCTGGCTTTGACCGACCAGAAGGCTGGCCTCGAAGGCGAAGGCGAGAACCTCACGCAGGCTGTCGATCTTTTCCTGGACAGTGCGGATGTGGTCGGTGACGTCGCGAAACAGTGGGTGCATGGCTGTGTGGATTTGCGGCAGATCGGCGCTGGTGAGCCGCCGGCAGACCTCCACCAGCGGCAGGGCCGCATTACGCAGGCGCAAGAGATCGCGGCGCAGCATATAAAGCCGTTCGATATCGGAGCCGGTCATCGGTTTCAGCAGAACCTTGTCCTCGATCGCCTCGACCTCGTTTTCGATCTGCTCGAGCACCGGCATGTAGTTGTCGACGATGAAATCGAGAATGGCGTAGAGGACGAAATCCTCGCCCTTGGCAAGGGAATGCGGGCAGCTTTCCCAGTGCTGGCGAACGGCTGCGTAGGAGGTCGACGGGCCATGCCTGACGCTGACGATATAGCCGGCGCCGACGAACAGATGCGTCTCGCCGAAGGTGACACGGCTGTCGATCAGCTGCGCCGTGCGGGCAACGATGAACAGGGCATCCCCATATTGCTCGATCTTCGGTCGCTGGTGCGGATGCTCGGCGTCCTCGATCGCCAACTCATGCAGATGGAATTGCGCCTGGACGCGCAGCAACAAATTGCGGTCGGGCTCCAGCAGTCCGATCCAGACCACGTGGCCCGGCTTCCCGGCCCATTCGCCGGCTTCCTCGATCGGAATGTCGGCGATGCGCCGCCCAGCCGTATAGACGCCGCAAGCGATGATGCCCGACATCGGCGGCGCGGGAGCAAACTCGCGGACATATTCCATCGCAGCCTCCTGAAGGCGGGGCCTTCATCGCGGAACTGAGAAGTCGGCGTGTCGAGAGCTTAGCGCAATTGTCTCTCAGGTGGCGAATCCGAAATTCGCACCAGTGCGGAGAGAACTCACTTCGCTGGTTGGGTTGCCGGAAGAACAATCTTGTCCGTCTTGTCGCCCTTCGGACGATCGGCCGGCATCTGATCACCGGTGACGACATAGTAGATCGTCTCGGCGATGTTGGTGGCATGGTCGCCGATGCGCTCGATGTTCTTGGCGCAAAACAGGAGATGTGTGCAGGGCGTGATGTTGCGTGGGTCTTCCATCATGTAGGTCAGCAATTCGCGAAACAGCGAGGTGTACATGGCATCGATCTGGTCGTCGCGGTCGCGCACGAAACCGATTTTTTCCACCGACCGCGATGCGTAGACGTCGAGTACTTCCTTGAGCTGGGTCAGTGCCAGATTGGCCAAAGCCTCGAGGCCGCGGAACAGACTGTTCGGCTGGCGCCCGTCTGCAACGGCAACCACCCGCTTGGCGACGTTCTTGCCGAGGTCGCCTACCCGTTCGAGGTCCGCCGAGATGCGGATCGCGCCGACGATCTCGCGCAGATCCGTCGCCATCGGCTGGCGCTTGGCGATTATGATGATCGCCTTGTCGTCGATCTCGCGCTGTCCCTCATCCAGAACCAGGTCGTCTCGAATGACTTTCTGGGCAAGCCCCGGATCCGCATTGACCAGCGCCGCGACTGCCTGCTCGACCATGCGCTCGGCATGCCCGCCCATCGCCGCGATGCGCTTCGACAGATATTTCAGCTCCTCGTCATAGGCGCTGACTATATGCACGGACTGCATGGACGAAATGCCTTCCCGGGATTTTCTGGTTGAGTCGTTCCCTCGAATCCCCGCTGATACGCTAGCCGGATGACAGAAAAAAGAAACGGCCCATTATGTGCTAGAGATAGTACCGCGTCAGCGAGCCGGCAAATGGACCGTGAACGCCGCACCCTTGCCGACCTCCGACCTGATGGAGAGCCTGGCGTTGTGGCGGGTCAGGATATGCTTGACGATGGACAGGCCAAGGCCGGTGCCCTTTTGGCTCCGGCTGTTCTCGACGTCGACGCGGTAGAAGCGCTCGGTGATGCGCGGGATGTGCTCTTCGGGGATACCGGGGCCGAAATCCCTGATGGTGACGTCGATGCCCGGCTCGGGATCGCTGTCGCTGCGCGTGATCGACACCACGACGCGTCCGCCCGACTGACCGTATTTGCAGGCGTTTTCCAACAGATTTTCGAAGACCTGGAAAAGCTCGTCCCGATCGCCGGGCACGTCGAGCGGCCCTTCCGCGAAATCACGCTCGATGACGACGCCGTTTTCCTTTGCGAGCGGCCCAAGCGAATCGATGACGCTGTCGATGACCTGGCGCAGGTCGACCTCGGTTCCCGGCTTGAGATAGGGCTTCATCTCCAGGCGCGACAGCGACAGAAGGTCGTCGATGAGGCGCGCCATACGGCTGGTCTGGTTCTGCATGATCTGCAGGAACTGCTCGCGCGCCGCGGGGTCGTTGCGGGCCGGCCCGCGCAGCGTCTCGATGAAGCCGGCGATCGACGCGAGAGGCGTGCGCAGCTCGTGGCTGGCATTGGCAATGAAGTCGGCACGCATTCTGTCGATCCGGCGCGCCTCACTCTGGTCCTTGAACACAAGCACGTAGAGATCCGTGGCATGGCCGACTGAAGACGCGCTCACCCGATAGGCTCGTTCGACCGGCAGCTTTTCTGTGTAGTCGACGCTGTCCGAAGCGACGTTGCCCGCCAAGATACTATCCAGCAAGGCCTGCATTTCCGGCGCGCGGAATTTCAGCGACAGCGACATGCCGGGGGCAATTCCGCCAAAGGCGGCAAAGGCGGCGGCGTTGGCGTGGACGATGGCGGCGGAGCGATCGAAAATGATCAGCGGATCGGCAACCGCCGCCGCGAGATATTCGCCGGAAAGCCGTTGCAGACCGCTCGCCTCGATGGCCGCAGCATTTTCGGTCGATTGACGCGCGACGCCGGCCGGCAGCATCGCAGCGGCAACCAGCAACGCGCCTGCCAGCAGCACCACATAGCCGGACATGCCGGCAAAAGCATAGACCATCAGCACCGCAACGAGGCCGGCCGCCAGCAGCCAGCGGCTGTTCCACAGCCGCATGGCGACACCTTGCGCCCTGCCTTTCCGCTTTGTGCCGATGTCGGCCATTTGCGCTCCGTCTGCGGCCAACTTCAAGAACTTCCTGCTGGACCGGCGCTAGAGCACAGTGCGTTCAATTGGACGCACAAAGGACGCTCTACCACTTCATCTGCTGCATCGTTCTTTCCGAAAATCGATTCCGATTTTCGGGCCGATGCAGTAAGGCTCCCAATAGCATGAGTCCGAAAGCTGGAAAGGCTCGCCTCGATGAAAAACACCAAGGAAAGTCCCGCCGTACCTTCATCGGGTCCGCTGAAGATCATCATCGACGGCAAGGAGCGGGCGTTCGACATCGAGGCCCCGATGCTTCCCGACTGGGTCGAGGACCGCAAGCTGACCGCCGGCGGGTATCCCTACGACAAGAAGATGAAGAGCGAGGAGTATGACGAGAGGCTTGAGAAGCTGCAGATCGAGCTGGTCAAGGCGCAGGCGTGGCTGCAGTCGAAAGGCAAGCGGGTAATGTCGCTGTTCGAGGGGCGCGACGCTGCCGGCAAGGGCGGCACGATCTTCGTTTTGCGCCAGTATCTGAACCCTCGCACGGCGCGCAACGTGGCGCTGACCAAGCCAACACCCACCGAGCTTGGACAATGGTACTTCCAGCGCTACGTCGACCACTTCCCGACGTCGGGCGAATTCGTCACTTTCGACCGCTCCTGGTATAATCGCGCCGGCGTTGAACCGGTGATGGGATTCTGCACGCCCGAGCAGCACGAGCAATTTCTGGACGAGGTTCCGCATTTCGAGCGGATGATCCGCAACGAGGGCATACATTTCTTCAAATTCTGGCTGAACATCGGCCGGGAAACGCAGCTCGAGCGATTCCATGACCGCCGCTGGAGCCCGCTGAAGAGCTGGAAGTTTTCGCCAATCGACATCGCCGGCATCACCAAATGGGACGAATACACCAAAGCGCGCGACCTGATGGTCGAGCGCACGCACAAGGAGTTCGCGCCCTGGATCATTGTGCGGGCGAACGACAAACGGCGCGCGCGGCTGGCCGTCATGCAGCGCATTCTCCTTTCGCTTCCCTATGACGGCCGCGACCTCGACGTCATCGGCAAGGAGGACAGGAAGATCATCGGCGAAGGGCCGACTTTCCTCGAAAAATAAGCTCACCTCGATACGCGGCTCTCATGCCGCCAGCCGGGCAATCCGCTGCAGTCGCTTCAGCGTTGTGTCGTCCTGCAGCGCCTGCTGGAAAAGCGAGATCTCCTGGTCGATGCGGTCGCAGAGCGCGCCGGTGTCGCCCCTGAGCAGGTCGCGCGTCTGCTGCAGCGCCGCGACAGGCTTCTTGGCGAGTTGCCTGGCTCTTGCCAACGTGGCTTCCTCGACGCTGCCGTCCGTCACGATCTCGCCGACAAGGCCCAGTGCCCTGGCATCTTCGGCGGCGAGCGTGTCGCCCAGGCAGAAGAAGCGGAACGCCCCGGCATAGCCGAGCTTCCGCGGCGCCAGAATGCTGGTCGCCGCGTCCGGCACCAGGCCGAAATCGACGAACGGCACCCGAAACGTGCTCTTGGTCGAGGCGATCACCATGTCGCAGTGGAACAGGATGGTGCAACCGACGCCGACGGCGTCGCCGTCGACACAGGCAAGGACCGGTTTCGGGAACGTCGCCAGCGTGCGGAACATATCGGTGACGGCGGCGATCAGTCGCCGATGTTTGGTGGCGTCGAGAAATTCGGAGAAATCGGCACCGAGGCAGAAGCACCCGGCCAAGCCGCGCAGGACCACAACGCGGACGTCGTCGTCGACAGCGGCTTCGTGGAATGTCCTGGCCAGGCTTTCATAGGCCCGCCTGTCCAGCACCGGGCGGCCGTCACCCGACGATACCGTGACGATCAGCGTGTGATTGCGGAATTCTGCTTTTGAGTGAACGTTCATGGCCTCTCTCCAATCTCACGAGGCGCGTCTCTGTCCGAGCATGTCCGGGTACCCTCTGGCCAGCACCGGCGCAAAGTGGTTGCGGCGCGAACGCACCACGTCGAGCGTGTGCTCGTTGAAGGTGAGCAGTGTGGCAACGACCTGCTGGTTGCCATAGGTACGCTGGTAACCGAGCGGCGTTGCCAGGAAATGCAGCTGCAGCGCGCGAAGCACCCACATCGGCTCGAATTCGATGATCACCTGGTTGACGTTGCGCTTCAGGCCCCACTCGACGAAGCCGGCGATCAGCTCCGTGCCCACCGTTGACACGCCGCGCCGACCGTCGCGGAACCCCGGCGCAACCGCATAGCGGGTCAGTTCATAGACATTCGGGCCCGACGGTGGGGTTCCCTCATAAAGGTCCGCCAGCACGTCGGTTAGAAGATGTGCCCGGGTCGTCGGCAACATCCGCTGGTAACCGGCGAGCTCGCCATTGCGGATGACGATCTGGTGCACTGCCTCGTCGTGGTCGAATTGATCGATCTCCAGGCCATCGGGGCGCTGCAGATCGGTCCATCCCATCTCTTCGACGAAAATCTTGTAACGCAAACGATGAACTGACTCCCAGAGGTCGGGCCGTTCCATCAATTCCTGGGTCGTGAGGGAAAAAAGCATCTTGCCGTCTCCTGTTTCAATAGGAAGATACGGCCGTGCTTTCCCAAAAAAATTACGCGATCACGCAAGCAAGAATTTCTAGGCCGGCGCGGCCGACCTAGTTAATATAGCCGCGCCTTATCGCTTCCGCGACGGCCTGGACCCGGTTGACGGCACCGAGTTTGCTTTTGGCGTTAAGAAGGTGTTTCTCTGACGTGTGTTCCGAAATGCCGAGAATTTGTGAGATCTCCCATTCGGACTTGCCAACGGCGGCCCATTGCAGGCATTCGCGCTCACGCGGCGTTAATTCGACATGATCGATGGTTTTGCCCGCCATGGTGTGGAGCTGCATTGCGCGGCCAATCGCATAAGTCGAGACCAGCGACACCAGCCCGAACTCGGCGCTCGACAATTCGACAGCCTCGCCGCCCAGTGACACCATGACGATCTGGCCATCGAGCGTGATTAGCGGGAAGGCCAACCCGTCGCGCAGCTTGAATTCGCCGGCATCGCCCATCACCTCGCCGCCGCTCTTGCCGATGCGGATGCCCTGAGACGCTTCCCGCCACTGGAATGGCGCTTGAAGCTGCTTCATGTGACTGACGACGGGGTCGTGATCGACGTAGTTGCGCGCAACGTAGCGCTCAAGCCATTCAGCCGGCCAGTCGCAGAGCAGCACATGGTCCTTTTGCTGGTTTCTCGGCGTGCCAGGTTGCGGAACCGTCCCGGCCATCAGCGCCGTCAGCCCGAACCCGCTTGTTACCCCCAGCAGCTTTTCGCAGACGGCGGCCGCTGTGCCGGCGTGCTGCAACTGATCTATCAGTTCCAGGGTACGATCGAAATGACCCATCGCAACATCTACCCCATGTTGCCTTCCGCTCTTGAGGCCAATGGCAGTGATCAACCCGCACCACGCCATCAACCCCGGACTGCAAAGCTGCTTCCCCTGTGCGTCCTACTGCTCCTCTTCAGCCGGCATCACGCAGTCATTTGCAAACTCACTAAACAATATCCCTAAATCGTCACGATGAAACCAAAAACCGTTGTACCTGTGTTATTTTCGTACAAAAACCTGTGTTATTTCGTACTAAAGTCGGTGCAAGACCGGACGGAGTCGTCGCGTGGCGTTTCGGCGCATATCCATTTCATTGATCTCGATACTGATCGGAGCGCAATTGCTTGCGGCTGCTGCGCTCGCCGCGGAGCCGCAGGTGCCGGTGTTTTGGGACGCCAAGGAGCGGCTGCCAAAGCCGGACCTTTCGATGCTGCCGCGGCTGCGATTCCTGACCACCACGGATTTCCCGCCGTTCAATTTCCTCGATGGGGCAGGCCGGCTGTCGGGCTTCCATGTCGACCTGGCGCGCGCCATCTGCGCCGAGCTCGGCATTGCCGAAAAATGCCAGATCCAGGCGCTGCCCTGGGCCGAGCTCGAAGGTGCGCTCGGGAAAGGCGAAGGCGAAGCGATCATCGCCGGCATCGCCGCGACTCCGGAGTCGCGGTCGAGATACGCATTTTCACGCTCCTACCTGCAATTTCCGGCACGCTTCGTCATGCTAAAGACAAAGGCGCTGACCGAACCAATGTTCGACAGGCTGCGCAGCAAGCGTGTCGGCGTGATCGCCGGCTCCGCGCATGAGCGGATGCTGCGCGACTATTTCGGCGACGTCCAAATCGTCCCCTTCGCAAAGCCGGAGGAGCTTTATGGCGAGCTGAAAGCCGGCAAGATCGACGCCGCCTTCGGCGACGGCATGCGTTTCGCATTCTGGCTCGGCGGTTCCGATGCGACGGGCTGCTGCCGCTTTGCCGGCGGCCCCTATCTGGCGCCCGAATATCTCGGCTCAGGCATGGCGATCGCCACCAGGGCCGACGATCCGGCACTGGCCGCCGCTTTCGACTACGCGCTGCAGGAAATTTCGGTGAAAGGCACGTTCGCCGAGTTCTATCTGCGCTATTTTCCGGTCAGCTTTTTCTGAGCTTGGCTGCCGGCTCACGTCAGCGTGCGAAGGCGGGCCTTGGCGGCTCGGGCAATGGCGGCGACCGTCAGCGCATCGAGGTCGAGTGCCCGGCGGACGAGCTGCAGCACGCGCACCTCCTCCAGGCGCATTTCGAGATCGACGGCCGCGACCTCGAAGGCGGCCGCATAGGCGGTGTCACGCAGGCGTTCGGGCAGCGCCTCGGCGACACGCGCAAGGACGCCCTCCAGCCCGTCTTTTTCCTGCAGCATTTTCTGGCAGGCCTGGGCGACTTCGACCAGCCGCTCCCGGTTGAAATCCTCAAACACCGGCCAGGATCGAACGACGTCGCCGATCCGCGCCAGTTCGACGTCGGTCATGTCGCGGTCTGACGCCGAGGTGATGACCATCAGGTAGATCATGGCTTCGTGTGGCGACAATGGCATTTACAACTCCTTGAGATGGTCCCGAAGTTAGGAACGAGGGACCGGCGCCGCAAGGAAAAACAGCCGCGATCGTCGGCGCTTCGGTCACACCTTGGAACTTGATCCATCCTGACTATCGGGACGGGGGCTCTTAATCTTCTTGCCTGATCACGGTCCTGCCCGGAAACCGGGTTCCACTTTTCGGGATCATGGTCTAGAGCATGCGGCTGCCGGCATGGATGCTGGCAAAGTCGCAGGAATAGCATCATGGCCGAACAACAGCCGATCGATCTCAGCCCGGAAGTCCTCGCCGCCGCCGCCGAAAGCAAGGCGTGGCCGTTCGAGGAAGCGAAAAAGATCGTCGCCCGTTACGCGAGCAGCGGCTACCCGGAAACGGTGCTGTTTGAGACCGGCTACGGCCCGTCGGGGCTGCCGCATATCGGCACGTTCGGCGAGGTGGCGCGCACATCTATGGTGCGCCACGCCTTCCGCGTGCTGACCGAAGACAAGGTCAAGACGCGGCTGCTGTGCTTCTCCGACGACATGGACGGATTGCGCAAGGTGCCGGACAATGTGCCTAACAAGGACATGCTGCGCGCCTATCTCGGCAAGCCGCTGACCAGGATACCGGACCCTTTCTCCAATGAGTATCCGTCGTTCGGCGCCGCCAATAACGCACGGCTGCGCGCTTTCCTCGACCGTTTCGGCTTCGATTACGAATTCGCTTCCTCGACCGACTATTACACTTCCGGCCGCTTCGACGCGACGCTGCTCAAGATGCTCGAGCGCTTCGATAAGGTGATGGCAATTATGCTGCCGTCGCTGCGCGAGGAGCGGGCGCTGAGCTATTCGCCCTTCCTGCCGATCCATCCCAAGACCGGCATCGTCATGCAAGTCGCGATCGACGAGCGCAAGCTCGATGCCGGTACCATCGTGTGGCGCGACCCGGACACCGGCGAGCGCTTCGAGACGCCGGTGACCGGCGGTCATGCCAAGCTGCAATGGAAGCCCGATTGGGCGATGCGCTGGGCAGCACTCGGCGTCGATTACGAGATGTCCGGCAAGGATCTGATCGATTCCGTCAAGCTCGCCGGGCAGATTTGCCGCGCGCTCGATGCTCCGGCACCGGAGGGCTTCAATTATGAGCTGTTCCTCGACGAGCACGGCCAGAAGATCTCGAAGTCGAAGGGCAATGGGCTGACCATCGACGAGTGGCTGACTTACGCGCCGACCGAGAGCCTCAGCCTTTATATGTTCCAGCGCCCGCGAACCGCGAAGAAGCTTTATTTCGACGTCATCCCGAAGGCGGTAGACGAATATTACACGTTCCTCTCTGCCTATCAGAGGCAGGACTGGAAGGAGCGGCTGGGCAATCCGGTCTGGCACATGCATGACGGCAATCCCCCGGCAGTCGACCTGCCGGTGCCGTTCGCGCTGCTGCTCAACCTGGTCAGCGCCTCGAATGCCCAAAACAGGAGCGTGCTGTGGGGTTTCATTTCGCGCCACGCGCCGGGTGTGACGCCGACGACGCATCCCGAGCTCGACCGACTGGCCGAATATGCGATCCGCTATTTCGACGATTTCGTGAAGCCGGCCAAAGTGTACCGTGCTGCCGACGCGGTGGAGCGCGAGGCGCTGACCAAGCTTTCGGAAGCGCTCGCCGCGCTGCCGGCTGATGCCGACAGCGAGGCGATCCAGAACGCTGCCCTCAATGTTGCGCGCAAGATCGAGCGCTACCAGGATCATTCCAAGCAGAGCCCGGAGGGCGGACCCGGTGTCTCCGTCGCCTTCTTCCAGATGATCTATCAGGTGCTGATAGGTCAGGAACGCGGGCCGCGCTTCGGCTCCTTCGCCGCGCTCTACGGCATCGCCGAAACGCGCGAGCTCATTCAGCGGGCGCTGGCTGGTCAGCTGGCGGCATGAGGACGCCGTCCTGCTCTTCCAGGATCGAGCTCGGCGCTACAGGCGCGGATCGCGACGCAGCCGGGAGCGGCGGCAGGCCTGAAACGCTCGGCGCCGGCCCGAAGACGCCTTTCTTTGCTGCACGCGCCTTCTCGCCGGCTTCTACGTAAGCGCCGCCCTTGGCGGCGCGCGCCCAGCCGTTTTCGACCAGCCATTGGCCGATATCCTGGTTGCCGATCCGGCACTCGGCGGCGATCAGATCACGGCCGCCTTCGGGCGGCACGGCACAGACCACCGCACGACTACGCAGAAAGGCGCGGAAGGCCGTTCGCGCCTGGATGCCGCAATTCCAGGATTTGCCGCCGTCGGTGCAAGTCTCCTCCTGCTTGACGATGTCGATACCGGAAACTGCAATCGAATAGCCCTTTGCCTCGATGAGCCCGGCGGCCGGCGCGACAGGCTGGAACAGTTTCGTGCCTTTCCAGTCGTCGGGCATTTTCGTTTTTGGCGGCTTGGGCGGTCCGGCCAATGCCAGATCGCTCAACGGGGCGCGCGGCTCGATCCGCTCGAGCTCGTTGGAACCGAGCTGCGGCGGCACCACGATTTCTGGATCGATTGCCCTCGAATGCGCCGCCTGCTTGGCCGGCTCTGGTTTGGGGATAGCCGACGTAGCCGGCGCGACGGGCTGCGGTTCAGCGCTGACCTGGATTTGCTCCCAGGGGCCGCCGCTTTCGCTCTGGACGGCGCGGCCGCCGGCGACAATTGCCGTGGCCATCGCGGGGATCGCCAGAACAGCCAAGGCAAGGTGAGGCAGACGCACCGGCCCCGCGCCTACTGGCTTGCCCAGACAATCCGCGCCACCCATTCGACATCGCGCATGGGGATGTCGCGGTCCGGGTGATCGGGATTGAGGGAGACCAGCGCGATCGACCTCGGTGTCTGGCGGTCGAGCACCTTGGCCATCACCTCGCCGGCATTGGTCTTGACGACGACGCGATCGCCCTTTCGTATGGTAGCCCCCGGCTCGACGATCAGGACATCGCCATTGCGATAGAGCGGCAGCATGGAATCGCCCTGGACCTTCAAGGCATAGGAGGTTTCGGTTGCCCTTGCCGGAAGCTCGATCAGGTCCCATCCCTGCCCCGCCGGAAACCCGGCGTCGTCGAAGAAGCCACCGGCGCCCGCCTGGGCGAAGCCGAGCAGCGGCACCGACGATCTCTGCACGGGCAGTGCGCCGGAATTACCCCGACCCTCGACCAGCCCCGCAAATTCATCCAGCGAGGCGCCGGTCGCCTCGATGATCTTGGCCAGCGATTCGGTCGACGGCCAGCGCGGCCGCCCGTCTGAGGACAGCCGCTTCGATTTGTTGAAGGCGGTCGAGTCGAGGCCCGCGCGCCTGGCCAATCCGGAGGCCGAAAGCGAATAACGCTCGGCAAGAGCGTCGATGGCGGCCCAAACGCGGTCGTGCGAGAGCACCTTGCTCTCCTTCAAAACAGGAAAAAATACCTTCCCTGTTCTACCCCTTGGCCGCCATCTTGTCCACCGCCGAAGACGGCGTCACGCGGCCTCCTTGGCCTCGTCCCTGGTATAGGGATCGAAGCGCTCGTAGAAGGTCTCGCCCTTCTCGGCCATGTCGAGCAGCAGCTTCGGCGCCTTGAACTCGGTGCCGTATTTCTTCTGCAGGCGCTTGGCGAGTTTGACGAATTTCTTCGCGCCGATGCCGTCGATGTAGGACAGTGCACCGCCTGTATAAGGCGCGAAGCCGAAGGCCAGGATCGAGCCGACATCGGCCTCGCGTGGGTCAGTAACGATGCCTTCTTCCATCACCCGTACCGCCTCAAGCGCGATGGTGACCAGCAGCCGCTGCTTCAGTTCCTCATAATCGACCTGCTCCGGCGCCAGCTGCGGATAGAGGTCCCTGAGGCCTGGCCACAGCTTCTTCTTCGCCGGTTTTGCCGGATAGTCATAGAAGCCCTTGCCGTTCTTGCGGCCCAAGCGACCATGCGTGTCGACCATCGTGTTGATCAGCGCCATCTGCTTCGGATCGACCGCCTTGTCGCCGAGGTCGCGCATGGTCTGCTTCATGATCTTCTGGGCAAGGTCGATCGCCGTCTCGTCGGTCAACGCCAGAGGACCGACCGGCATGCCGGCGGCTTTCGCCGCATTCTCGACCATCGGCGCCGGAACACCTTCGATCAGCATCTTGTAGGCTTCCGACATGTAACGCAGCACGCAGCGATTGACATAGAAACCGCGCGTATCGTTGACGACGATCGGCGTCTTCTTAATGGCGCGGACAAAGTCGATCGCGGTGGCCAGCGCCTTGTCGCCGGTTTTCTTGCCGAGGATGATCTCGACCAGCATCATCTTGTCGACCGGCGAGAAGAAATGGATGCCGATAAAATTCTTCGGCCGCGCCGAATTCCTGGCCAGCGATGTTATCGGTATGGTCGACGTATTCGAGGCGAAGATCGCCGACGGCTTGAGCACAGCCTCGGCCTGTTCGGTGGCACCCTTCTTTACGGCCGAATCCTCGAATACCGCCTCGACCACAAGATCGCAGCCGGCGAGATCGGCGTAGTCGGCCGTCGGCGTGATCAGCGACAGTAACTGGTCCTTGTCCTGCGGCTTGGCACGGCCCTTCTTTACCTGATCCGAGATCAGGTTGTCGGAATGCGCCTTGCCCTTGGCGGCGGACTCCATGTCGCGGTCGAGCAGCACCACCGGAATGCCGGCCTTGGCCGTCACATAGGCTATACCCGCGCCCATGAAGCCGGCGCCGAGCACGCCGATCTTCTTGAACGTCGTTTCCGGTACACCGGCCGGGCGGCGCGCGCCCTTGTTCAGTTCCTGCAGCGACACGAACAATGAGCGGATCATCGCTGCCGCTTCCCTGGTCTGCATGATCTCGGTGAAATAGCGTTGCTCGATCCGCAAGGCGGTGTCGAACGGCACCAGCAGGCCCTCGTAGACGCATTTCAGGATGGCGGCAGCCGCGGGATAGTTGCCATAGGTCTCGCGGCGCAGGATGGCGATAGCCGGCGGCCACAGATTGGCACCGGCCATCGAATAGATCGGAGCGCCGGGCAGCTTGAAGCCCTTTTCATCCCAGGGCGCCACCGGCTTCAAGCCGTTCCTGATCATCGCCTTGGCGGTTTCGACCAGTTTGTCCGGCTCGGCAATTTCATGGATCAGGCCCATCGACTTGGCCTTCTGAGGCGACAGCGTCTGGCCGGACGTCAGCATTTGCAGCGCCTGCTGCTGGTCGGTCAGCCGTGGCACGCGCTGGGTGCCGCCGGCGCCCGGAAAAATGCCGATCTTCACTTCGGGAAGCGCCATCCTCACCTTGTCGGAATCGGCCGCGACACGGCCATGGCAGGCGAGCGACAATTCGAACGCCCCACCCATGCAGGTGCCATTGATCGCCGAAACCCATGGCTTTCCCGAGGTTTCCAGCTTGCGGAACAGGCCGTTCATGGTGCCCGCATTGTCGAACAGCGCCTTGGTCGCCTTCTCCGGGTCCTTCGCCTTGTCGGCGGCGAAGGCCGCCAGCATCTTCTGCAGCATGGTGATGTCGGCGCCGCCCGAGAACGTATCCTTGCCGGAGGCGATGACCGCGCCCTTTATCGCTGCATCGCTCGCCACATTGTCGACGATGGCGTTCAGTTCGCGCATCACCTCCTCGGTGAAGACGTTCATCGAACGGTCCGGCATGTCCCAGGTGACCAGCGCAATGCCATCGGCGTCGACTTCGAGGGTGAAATTGGTGTAGCTCATCATCTCTCTCCGTCAGACGCGTTCGATGATCGTTGCGGTGCCCATGCCGGCGCCGATGCAAAGCGTCACCAGCGCGGTGTTGAGGTCGCGGCGTTCCAATTCGTCCAGCACCGTACCGAAGATCATCGCACCGGTGGCGCCGAGCGGATGGCCCATGGCGATGGCACCACCATTGACGTTGATCCGGTCATGCGGAATGTCGAAAGCCTGCATGTAGCGCAGCACCACCGAAGCGAAGGCCTCGTTGAGCTCGAACAGGTCGATGTCCGACAGCTTCATCTTCGCCCGCTTCAACAGCTTCTCGGTGACGTCGACCGGGCCGGTCAGCATCAGCACCGGTTCGGAGCCGATATTGGCAAAGGCGCGGATGCGCGCGCGCGGCTTGAGGCCGAGCGTCTTTCCGGCCTTTTTCGAGCCGAGCAGCACGGCCGCCGCGCCGTCGACGATGCCGGAGGAATTGCCGGCATGGTGGACGTGGTTGACCTCTTCCACCTCGGGATGCTTCTGCACGGCGACGGCATCGAAGCCGCCCATCTCGCCGGGCATGACAAAGGACGGATTGAGTGCGGCCAGCGACTGCATGTCGGTTGAGGGCCGCATGTGTTCGTCGTGGTCCAGGATGGTCAGGCCGTTCTGGTCCTTGACCGAGATCACCGAATTCTTGAACCGGCCCTCGCCCCAGGCCGTGGCAGCACGCTTCTGGCTCTCGACCGCGTAGGCATCGACGTCGTCGCGCGAAAACCCGTATTTGGTGGCGATCAGATCGGCCGAGATGCCTTGCGGCACGAACCAGCCGGGCAGACCGACCGACGGGTCCATGAACCAGGCGCCGCCGGAGGCGCCCATGCCGACGCGCGACATCGATTCGACGCCACCGGCAATGACGATCTCGTCGGCGCCTTGCGCGATTTTGGCGGCGCCGAAATTGATAGCGTCGAGGCCCGAAGCGCAGAAGCGCGATATCTGCATGCCAGGCGCCTTGGTGTCGTAGCCGGCCTCGAAAGCAGCGGCACGTGGAATGACCGCACCCGCCTCGCCAACCGGATCGACACAGCCGAAGATGATGTCGTCAACAGCGGCGGTGTTCAGTCCGTTGCGGTCGCGGATGGCCTCGAGCACCTTGGCGCCGAGCCGCACCGCCGGCACTTCGTGCAGCGAGCCATCCTTCTTGCCCCTGCCGCGCGGCGTGCGCACGGCATCATAGACATAAGCTTCGGCCATTTTCCTGCTCCTTGGGTTTGCTGAAACTCGCTCAGAGCGAGCGCCCGATCAGCAATTTCATGATCTCGTTGGTGCCGCCGTAGATGCGCTGGACGCGGGCGTCGCGAAACATGCGCGCAATCGGATATTCATTCATGTAGCCATAGCCGCCATGCAATTGAAGGCATTCGTCGACGACTTTTCCCTGCAGGTCCGACAGCCAGTATTTGGCCATAGACGCCGTCACCGGGTCGAGGCCACCGTTAATGTGGCGGGCAACGCAGTCATTATAGAAGACGCGGCCGATGGTCGCCTCGGTCTTCAATTCGGCAAGCTTGAACTGGGTGTTCTGGAATTCGATGATGGCCTTGCCGAAGGCCTTACGCTCCTTGACGTAGTCGATGGTAAGCGCCAGAGCCCGCTCGACCATGGCGATGGCTGTGGTGCCGATCTGCAGCCGCTCCTGCGGCAACTGTTGCATCAACTGGACGAAGCCCTGGCCTTCGTCGTTGCCGAGCAGGTTCGAGGTCGGCACACGCACGTGGTTGAAGAACAGTTCCGACGTGTCGTTGGCTTTGAGGCCGATCTTGTCGAGGTTGCGGCCGCGCTGGAAACCCTCCACCTCGTCGGTCTCGACGACGATCAGCGAGATGCCCTTGGCGCCCTTCTCAGGATCGGTCTTGGTAACGACGATGATGAAATTGGCGAGCTGGCCGTTGGTGATAAAGGTCTTCGAGCCGTTGAGCTTGTACCGGTTGCCGTCCTTTTCGGCGCGGGTCCTGACGCCTTGAAGGTCGGAGCCCGCACCCGGCTCGGTCATGGCGATGGCGCCGATCAGCTCGCCGGTCGCCAGCCTCGGCAGCCACTTCTTCTTCTGCTCCTCCGAGCCGTAATGGAGGATGTAGGGGGCGACGATCGAATTATGCAGGCCAATGCCGAACCCGTCGACGCCGACATGGCCGATCGCCTCGATGATGGCGCTCTCATGCGCGAAGGTGCCGCCCGAACCACCATATTCCTCCGGCATCGAGGCGCAGAGCAGGCCGGCAGCACCCGCCTTCAGCCAGCTTTCGCGGTCGACCATCTCGTTCTTCTCGAACTCGTCGTAACGCGGCGCGATCTCTTCCGACATGAAGCGGTGCGCCATATTGTAAAGCATGCCGACCTCGTCCGCCGCCCAGGCGGGCTTGGGAAGGCCAAGGATTTCGGCGGGGTTGGTCATGTTTATTCTCCGATCCTCCTTCCAAGCACGCCGCCAGAATTGAGCTGGCGCGCTGCCGTGGCGACCGTTCCCTTCGGGCCACCCTCCTCTCAAAGGGGGAAGGGAATGCCGAACCTAGAACGCTTCCGCCGGCAGTGCCATCAATGTATCGGCACCGCTGGAGATGCGGGCAAGATGCGCCGACGTCTCCGGCATGATCCGCTCTATGAAGAAGCGCGCCGTCACCAGCTTGTTATCGTAGAAAGACGAAGCGCCGTCGGCGCCATCAGCCAATTTCGCTGCGGCCACCTTGGCCATCCGGGCCCACATATAGCCCAGCGCCACCAGGCCGAAGAGATGCATGTAGTCGGTCGAGGCGGCACCGGCATTGTCGGGCTTGGCCATGCCGTTCTGCACCAGCCACATCGTCGCCATCTGCAGATCGTTGACGCCCTTCTTCAGCGCCTTGGTGAAGGGCGCCATCTTCTCGTCGGTGCGGTTTTCCTCGCAGAACTCTCCGACTTCCTTAAAGAAAGCCTGGACCGCGCGGCCGCCATTCAAGGCCAGCTTGCGGCCGACGAGGTCGAGCGCCTGGATGCCGTTGGCACCCTCATAGATCATGGCGATGCGGGCATCGCGGACGAACTGGCTCATGCCGTGCTCTTCTATATAGCCGTGGCCGCCGAAGACCTGCTGCGCCATTACCGCATGATCGAAACCCTTGTCGGTGAGCACGCCTTTGACCACCGGCGTCATCAGGCCGGTGTAGTCGTCTGCGACCTGGCGATCTTTGTCGTCACCGGAGCGGTGAGCGATGTCGGACTTGATCGCCGTCCACAGCGCCAGCGCGCGGCCGGCCTCGTTGAACGCCTTCATGGTCATCAGGCTGCGGCGGATGTCCGGATGGACTATGATCGGATCGGCCTTCCTGTCCGGCGCCTTCGGTCCTGACAGCGAGCGGCCCTGCAGACGATCCTTGGCGTAGGAAACCGCATTCTGATAGGCGACCTCCGATAGCGAGAGCCCCTGCAAGCCGACGCCAAGCCGCGCCTCATTCATCATGGTGAACATTGCTTTCAGCCCGCCATTGGCCTCGCCGAGCAGCGTGCCTTCAGCGTCGTCATAATTCATGACGCAGGTCGAGTTGCCATGGATACCCATCTTCTCCTCGATCGAGCCACAGGAGACGGCGTTCTTCTCGCCCGGATTGCCTGAGGCATCGAGCTTGAGCTTCGGCACTATGAACAGCGAGATGCCCTTCACGCCATCCGGCGCGCCGTCGATACGGGCCAGCACGAGGTGGACGATATTGTCCGATATGTCATGCTCGCCGGCCGAGATGAATATCTTCTGGCCGGAGATCCTGTAGGTGCCGTCGCCATTTGGGACGGCCTTGGTGCGCAGCAGGCCAAGATCGGTTCCGCAGTGCGGCTCGGTCAGGTTCATGGTGCCGGTCCATGCGCCCTCGACCAGCTTCGGCAACCATGTTGCCTTCTGCTCTTTGGTGCCATGGGTGATGATCGCAGCGATCGCGCCTTGCGTCAGGCCGGCATACATCATCAGCGACATATTGGCCGACACCATATATTCGGCAACCGCGGTGTGCACCGCGTAGGGCAAGCCTTGCCCGCCGAACTCGACAGGTGCCGCGAGCCCCATCCAGCCGCCTTCGCGATACTGGTCGAAAGCTTCCTTGAAGCCTTTCGGCGTCGTTACCGAACCGTCGTCATGGCGCACGCAGCCTTCCACGTCGCCGACACGGTTCAGTGGTTGCATGACGTTTTCGGCGAGCTTCGCGCCCTCGGCAAGGATGGCCTCGAGCACATCCGGCGTCGCGTCGGAAAATCCGGGAAGATTGGAATAGCGCTGATATCCCAGCACTTCGTTCAGTACGAACAGCGTGTCCCGGACCGGCGCTCTGTAGATCGGCATGCGTTTCCTCCACCATGCGGTCTCGACCCCGAAATCAGCCCCAGCATATGAGGATGGCAGGCGGACCAACGTTACGGTCGAGATAACAAATATTGACGTTTGCGTAAACGTCAATTCTGCGATGCGGCAAATTTTCCCCGCGCGCCAAGACGGCAAACGGCGAAGGACGGTAAACGACGAAGAACCGCGCAGCGAAAGCCACGCGGTTCTCATTCGTCGAAAATCCAAAGCTTAGTTTAGCTCGCCACGCTGGCCTGCGGCGTCGAGCGCTCGATCAGCATTTGTCGGACGGTCGACATCGAAGCACTCAGCTCGCTGATGGCGTCGTCGATCAGCGCCCGCTGCTTCTGCAGACGGGCAAGCTGCTTCTCCGACTTGTCGAGCGCCAACCGCAATTGCTTGGTGTTGGAGCCGTTCGGATCATAGAGGTCCATCATCTGCTTGACGTCGCGCAGCGAGAACCCGACCTTGCGGCCAAGCAGGATCAGCTTCAGCCGGGCCCTGTCGCGGCGTGTATAGAGACGGGTCGATCCGTCGCGCTGCGGGTTGAGCAGACCCTTGTCCTCATAGAAACGCAGCGTACGCAGCGTCACTCCGTATTTCTTGGCCATTTCGCCGATGCGGACAAGCTCTTCACCGGCTTCGCTCGACATATCGTTGGTGTTGGCCGCGGCCTGGCCGGGCGAAATAAGTTTCATGGTCACTGGCTTTCCCCGTCTGGTGGCGTCGCGGTCGCGGACCTTGCGTCGCCTGAGTGAAAGCGGGGGCGTGCTTCCACTCGTGGTTTCAACAAACAAATCGCAAACGGCGTAATCCGCTCATTTACGTTTACGTCAATTCTATATCGATAGCCGCCTCACCACGCAAGAGCGTTCTGGTCTTGCAACTTTATGCCGCAGCACCAGCGGATAGCCCAAAAATCGCGGTCGACTTCGGAAAGAACCCTGCGGCAGATCAAAATTCTACAGCGTCCTTTCTGCGTCCAAAGGGACACGCGACGCCGTCGGCAGCCAGCCGACAAAGTTGCAACTTCTTAAGCTTGGTTAACGCGTTGTTTACCACGTTGGGGCGAAATGTGCGCATGTCGGTTACCCGTGTCTATCCTGTACTGAATTTTTCACGGTTTTTCGGAGCGCGGATGAGACCCGGGAAGCTCGTCTTCCACTGCAACAAGCCAAGCAGTCGCCTTCGTCCCGGCAGGACTTTGGGAACCTGGTGAAAGCCAGCAATTCTGAAACGGGCGCATTGATGAACAGCAAGCGGTCCTACCTCGATACACTCAACGCCGGCAGGCAACGCCGGCCGCACACGACGCTTGAAGAGCTCAACCGCTCCCTGGAAACGCTGGAGCAGCGGCTGGAGCGGACGCGCGAGGAGACGGCAAGCCACCCCGATCCGCGCCGACCAGCGGCAGAACCGCGCTATCCCAGCGCCCAACCCTATGGCCAGCAGCGCCGGTATGAGGATCCACGCGCGCAGCGGCCGAAAGGTCCAGCAGCGGCTTTCGACCAGAATTACCAGGCGATCGCCCGCGATATCGACCGGGTGCGCGGCCAAGAGGACGGCGTCGCCCTAGCCGGCAAGATCGCCGGGGAATTGCGCGGCCTGCGCGAAGAGCTGCGCCAGCAGATGACCTCCGGCCTGCAACGCGAGTTCGAGGTACTGCGCAAGAATATTGAGCGAGCCTTCCAGTCAAATGGCGGCGGCAAAGGCAGCGCCGAACTCAACGTCGAATTCGAGCGGCTTTCCGGCGCCATCCAGACATTGGCCGAAAAAAGCGACGACAGAAGCGTCAATATGCTGCGGCTCGAGCTTGAGCAGGTCAAGGCCGCGCTCGATACGCTGGCGCGCGAGGAGAGCGTGCAGGCGGTCGGACGCCGCTGGGACGATTTCGACCGCCGCTGGAACGCCTTCGAGGACCGCGTCGAGGCCGACCAGCGCAAGCGCTCCGATGCACCCGGCCTGTCGGCGCTGACGGAGCGGCTCGAACAGATCAGCAATGCCGTCAGCAATCTGCCGGAATCGCTGTCGCTGCGCTCGCTTGAGGAAAAGGTCCGCACGCTTGCCGGAGCGGTCGACCATTTCGCCCGCCAGCAGGACAATCGCGGCGGCGACACATTCAGTCAGATCGACGAGCGGCTCGACGAGATTTCCCGCGCAATCGTCGCCTCGACGGTTGCCGCGCAAGCCAATTCGTTCGACCCCGAGCCCTTCGAACGCATCGAGAAGCGGATCGATTCACTGGCCCAGCAAATCGAAGAAGTGTCGCAGGATCGTCCGGGCCGGGAGGTCATCGACCGTCTCAACACGTTGTCGACCCGCGTGGATGAGCTGGCCGGCCGAGCCAATCTGCCGGAACAGGCGATGGAGCGCCTTGCCAGGCAAGTCGCGCTTATTGCCGACAAGATCGACCACGCACCCGCCATGCCCGACGCCGACTACATCTTCCAGGGGCTCGAGCAGCGCTTCGACGTGCTGTCCAGCATGATGGAACGTCGCCAGGGCGACGCCATCGAACAAGGCAACATGCTGTTTCGCGACCTTGAGCGCCGGTTGGACGAGGTCGCCGACAGGCTGGACCAGCGCATGCCGCAGGTCGACAGCGCCGGCATCATGGATGCCATCGACGCTCGCTTCACCGCGCTGGCCAAGCGGATGGAGACGCGCGTTCCAGACCCCGCCAACGAGGCGGCGATCCGTGGCCTGGAGAGCCGGCTCGAAGACATCTCAAGCCGGCTGGATTCGTCCGCGGCACAGGTTGCCAGCATCGACCCGGCTTTGATCCGCAGCCTCGAAGCGCAGGTCGCCGGCCTGACGGCGCATCTTTCCAAGCCCGGCACGCCGCTGCCGGAATTCGACGACATCAGCCCACGTCTCAACGAAATCGAGAAGTCGCTGGCCGGAACCCGCGATTCCATCCTCGGCGCGGCGCGCGAGGCGGCTGAGAGCGCCGTCCGCTCGCTGGCCGGATCAAGCGCGAACACGGCGGCCGTTACCGGCCTGGCCCAGGACCTGAAGACGCTCGAGGCACTGACGCGCCGTTCGGATGAGCGCAACTCGAGGACGTTCGAGGCTATCCACGATACGCTGCTCAAGATCGTTGACAGGCTTGGTTCACTGGAGACCGGCGAACTGGCAAGCGCGGAATTGAGCAAGCGCTTCGGCCGGGCATCCAAGATCTCGGTGCAGGACGCACCGTCGATGGACCTCGACCAGCCGCTGCCGTTGACGGGCAGCATGGCCGATCTCGACGGCCGCGCCGCGGCGCTCGCGCGCGACGAGCCAGGTCCGCGTACGCCAGCCGAGGCCGCAGCAGCAGCCGCCCTGGCGGCTCTCGGTTCAGACACGACGCGCGAAAAAACCGAGCAGGGCGGCGGCAGGAAATCAATGTTAGGCGGGCTGGCACGCGCCTTGAAAGGCAAGAAGGAGGCCGAGATGCCGCCGCTTGCAGGCTCGGCGCCGAGCGCCGAGATACCGAGCGTCGATCTCGACGAGCCCCTCGACCCCAAGCTCGCCAACCGGCCACTGGAACCCGGCTCCGGCGCACCCGACCTCAGCGCCATCATGAAGCGTGTGCGCGACGAGCGCGGGCAGCCGGCTCGGGAAGGCGGCGCCGAGGCGGCGAAATCGGACTTCATCGCGGCAGCCAGACGGGCTGCGCAAGCGGCGGCCGCCGAGGCGGACGCCCTCAAGCGCCAGTCGACGATGAAAGGCCCGGTCAAGGCACTCAGGATCGGCGACCTGCTCAAGGCGCGGCGCAAGCCGATCCTGATGGGGGCAATCGCCATCATGCTGGCGCTTGCCGGCCTGCAACTGGGCCAAGCCTTCTTCTCCGACCCGGTCGAAGTCGCCAACAATGAGGCGGCACCCGCCGTGGCCGTACAGCCGGTGGAAACCGCATTGGCCAGCGTTGCCAGCGAGCCGAAGGCGGACGCGCAGACGACAACACAGGAGAGCGCGCCCTCGCCCACCGTCAGGCAGGCAGAGCCATCCGCACCGATGACCAAGGACGACACGGCGGCGCAAACCGGCCCCGCTACACCGGCAACCGAGGCATCGACCGCGCCCTCAGCTTCCACGGCGTCCGCTGACCTGGCGGCGCCAGACACCACGGCCGCAGTCCCCGCGCCGGCAGCGGCGACGGCCAGCGACGCCGAGCCAATGGCTGCCGCGCCTGCTACCACCACCGCTGCTACGCAAGACACGACCGGCACGGTGCCGCCGGCGGATGCTGCCGCGGCAGGCGTTGCCAAGATCGACGTTCCGGCCGATGCCGGTCCGGCCGCCCTGCGCGATGCAGCGGCCGGCGGCGACGCCAAGGCGATGTTCGAGATCGGCTCGCGCTACGCCGAGTCGCGCGGCGTCAAGGAAGACATGGCGGCGGCGGCCAGATGGTATGAGAAAGCTGCCGAACTCGGTTTCGCACCGGCAGAATACCGCATCGGCAATTTCTACGAGAAGGGCATCGGCGTCGCACGCGACATCAAGAAAGCGAAGACCTGGTACCAGCTTGCCGCAGAGCAGGGCAATGCCAGCGCGATGCACAATCTGGCCGTCTTGTTTGCAATGGCGGCGGATGGCGTGACCGACAATGAATCGGCAGCGCACTGGTTCCAGGCGGCGGCGGATCTCGGTGTCAAGGACAGCCAGTTCAATCTCGGCATCCTGGCGGCGAAGGGCGTCGGCATGAAGCAGAACCTCGAGGAGAGCTACAAATGGTTCGCGCTCGTCGCCAAGACCGGCGACAAGGATGCGGCGGCCAAGCGCGACGAGATCGCCAAGGCGCTGAGGCCCGAGCAGCTGGAGCGTGCGCGGGCCTCGGCTGAACTGTGGAAGGCCAAGCCGCTCGATCCAACCGCCAATTCGGCCGACATTCCTGAATCGTGGCAGGACGGCACACCGCAGACGACCGCCGGCATCGACATGAAGAAAGCGGTCCAGAACATCCAGCGCATTCTCAACAAGAACGGCTACGAAGCCGGCAATCCGGACGGCATGATGGGTCAGAAAACCAAGAACGCGATCATGGCCTTCCAGGCCGACAACGATATGAAGGCAACCGGCGCGATCGACGAAAAGCTGGTCAAGGCACTGCTTGCGCGTAAATAACGGCGGATGCGTCGTTTCCGCGACGCCCTTGCCACAGATTTGCCTGTTAACTGATTGAGTTGTTTTTTGTTTCGGCGGTGCGGCGAAGTTTGACTTCACCGCCCGTCCGGCGCAAGAACGAGATAGCCTTTTGGCGCAAAATGCCCGCAACGGCTGCATTCGCCAAGAGACAAACTGATCGAGACTGACGGGTGGGCATCTATCTCCCGATCGCGGAAATTTCCGTCAACATCTTCGTACTGCTGGCCATGGGTGCGGCGGTGGGTTTCCTGTCGGGCATGTTCGGCGTGGGCGGCGGCTTTCTCATTACGCCGCTGCTGATCTTCTACAACATACCGCCGGCAATCGCGGTCGCCACCGGCGCCAACCAGGTCATCGCTTCCTCCTTCTCCGGCGCCCTGTCGCACATGAAGCGCGGCACGCTCGACTTCAAGCTTGGCGGCGTGCTTTTAGCCGGCGGCATCGTCGGCTCGACCGGTGGTATCTATGTCTTTGCGCTCCTGCGCCGGCTCGGCCAGCTCGACCTGTTCATCTCGCTGCTCTACGTCGTGCTGCTCGGCACCGTCGGCGGACTGATGCTGGTCGAGAGTGTCAATGCACTGCGCGCCACTCGCAGCGGCGCCGCACCGGTATTGAAGAAATCCGGCCAGCACAATTGGATCCACCGTCTGCCGCTAAAGATGCGGTTCAGGGCCTCGAAGCTCTTCGTCAGCGTCATTCCGGTGCTTGGGCTAGGCGCGGCGATCGGCTTCCTGTCCTCGATCATGGGCGTCGGCGGCGGCTTCATCATGGTTCCGGCCCTGATCTACCTTTTGAAAGTGCCGACCAACGTCGTCATAGGCACCTCGCTGTTCCAGATCATCTTCACCTCGGCCTACACCACGCTGGTCCACGCCACCACCAACCAGACGGTCGACGTCATGCTCGCCTTCCTGTTGATGGCAGGCGGCGTCGCCGGCGCGCAATATGGCGCCAAGGCTGGTCAGAGGCTGCGGGGCGAGCAACTCAGGGCGCTGCTGGCGCTGCTGGTGCTGGCGGTAGCCATCCGGCTTGCCATCGATCTTTTCGTCACGCCGCCCAATGTCTATTCGCTGTCCGGCGTGGGCCTGAGCTGATGGCTGGCTTGAGGACGCTCGCGGCCGTCGCCTTGCTGTCGCTGCTGGCGGCTGCGCCACCGGCGAAGGCGCAGACACCACTAACCGAAAATATCCAGATCGGCCTTTCCACCGACAATGTCTCGATTACCGCCGGCTTTTCCGGCGCCGACCTGACCATCTTCGGCTCGCTGGAAAATGCCGATCCGCTTGTCGCGCGGCAAGGGCGCTACGACGTGATCGTCGTGCTGGAAGGCCCGGCCCGACCCGTCGTCGTGCGCCGCAAGGACCGGGTGCTCGGCGTCTGGGTCAATCTGGAGTCGGAGACCTTCAAAAACGTACCTGTCTCCTATTCGGTGGCGACGACGCGGCCGCTGCAGGACGTCACCGATCCGAACAGCTACAAGCAGCTGTCGCTTGGCGCCTCGAACCTCTATTTGCAGCCGGCCGACGCCGAGGAAAGCCCGGCGACAATCGAGGAGTTCACCGCCGCGCTGCGCGAGCGCAAGGCGGCGACAGGCCTCTACAGCGAGAATGTCGGCGGTGTGCAGTTCCTGTCGCAGAACCTGTTCCGCGCCACCGTCAGGCTCGCCCCAAACGTTCCGGTCGGCACCCATAAGGCCCGCGCCTTCCTGTTCAAGAGCGGCCTGTTCATCAAGGAAAGCTCCGCCCAGCTCGAAATCCGCAAGTCCGGTTTCGAACAGTCGATCTTCCGTGTCGCGCACGACTATTCGTTCCTCTACGGTGTCTTTGCCGTTTCGCTGGCCATGCTGACCGGCTGGCTCGGAAGACTGGTCTTCAGGAAAGACTGAACTCTCGTAAAAGTGGTTTCCCTTTCCGAGGGTATGGGTTAGACCGCGACCCCCGGCCCGACCGGACACGAGCTGCTGCTCCCCAAATCAGAAATACAGGAACGCACGATGCGACCAGCATTTGCCGGGATCGACTTCGGCACTTCAAATTCCACCGTGAGCGTGGTCAGGAACGGGCAGCCGCGGCTGGTGGCGTTGGAAGACGGCCAGGTCACGCTGCCCAGTGCGGTGTTTTTCAATTTCGAGGACAACCGCACCTATTTCGGGCGACGCGCCATCGCCAACTATACGGACAGTATCGAAGGCCGCCTGATGCGCTCGCTGAAGAGCGTGCTCGGCAGCTCGCTCGCTCACGAAAAGACGCGCATCAAGGCGCGCTCGATCGGCTTCATGGAAATTGTCGGCCTATTTGTCGGCCATCTGAAAAAGAAACTCGAAGAAAACGCCCTCGACACAGTCGAAAGCGTCGTGCTCGGACGGCCGGTACAGTTCGTCGACGACGATGCCGGGGCCGATGCCGAGGCCGAGCATGAACTCGAAAACGCCGCTCGCGCCCAAGGCTTCAAGCACATCGCCTTCCAATTCGAGCCGATCGCGGCGGCACTCGATTACGAACAGAAGGTGACGCGCGAGGAACTGGCGCTGATCGTCGACATGGGCGGCGGCACGTCCGACTTCTCGATCGTGCGGGTCTCGCCCGAGCGCGCCCGCTCGCTCGACCGCAAGAACGATATCCTGGCCAGCCGCGGCATCCACATCGGCGGCACCGATTTCGACCGGCTGCTGAGCATCGCCCATGTGATGCCGCAGCTCGGGTATCTGACGCCAACCAAGGACGGCAAGCGCAATCTGCCGGCGAGCTACTTCATCGACCTGGCGACATGGCAGCGCATCAACCTGGTCTACACCGCAAGGGCGATGACGCATCTGCGCCAGATCCGCTACGAGGCGGAGCGCGCGGACCTGGTCGAGCGCTTCATCCACATCGTCGAGCATCGTTACGGCCACGCGCTGGCGGCGCTGGTCGAAAGGGCCAAGATCGAGCTGACGGACCGATCGTCGGCCAATATCGAGGTCGCGCTACCGGAGGTGAGGTTCATGGCAGAGATCACGCGCGAAGGTCTCGAAGCCACTATCGCTCGGGATATTGAGCGCGTTGCAGCTACCGTCGAGCAGACCGTCCGCGACGCGCAGGTGAAGCCCTCCGACATCACGGCGGTGTTCCTGACCGGCGGATCGACCGCGATCCCGCTGGCCAGACAACAGATCCTGGCTCTGGTGCCGCAGGCCTCGGTAATCGAAGGCGATGTGTTCGGCTCGGTCGGGCTTGGGCTGGCGCTCGACGCACAGCGGAAGTTCGGCTGATCGGCTTAAAGCGGCGTGGCTCTCTCAGCTTTGCCGCCGAGATGCGCCTTGAGCGCCATCTGGGCCAGGCTTGGCTGGCGGTCGCGATGCGTGATCATGGCAAATTCGCGCTTCGGCAGATCGGTCGGCACGGAACGCAGGCTGCCTTCGGCGACCGCGCGCGCGACGACGAGTTCCGAAATGATGCTGGCGCCGGCGCCGGCCTCGACCGCCTGGCGAATAGCCTCATTGCTCGGCAATACCAGGAATATCTGCAGGTCCGCGAACGAAATCCCGTCGCGTCGGGCAAGGTCCTCCAGCGCCTCGCGCGTGCCCGAGCCGCCTTCGCGAATGATCCAGCGAAGCCCGCCAAGGTCGGGATGTCCAGGCGAAACTTCTGCGATCTCAGGGTGCGAGCGCGCTACTACCAGCATCATGCGATCGATATCGACCTTGGCACGCCGCAAAATGTCGGACTCGGTGCGCCCCTCGACCAGGCCAAAATCGGCTGCGCCATCAAGTACATTGGTCTCGACCTGCCTGGTGTTGCCAATGCTCACGCTCAGCCTGACGGCAGGATAGGCTTCGTGGAAAGAGGCGAGCCGGCGCGGCAGCCAATAACTGGCGATGGTCTGGCTGGCAGCGATCGAGAGACTGCCTGATATCGTCTGCGAGACATGCTCCAGCACATTGTGGGCGGCCGCGGCCCGCTCGAGGACCGCCTTGGCCTCGGGCAAGAATCGGCGTCCGGTCTCGGCGAGCTCGATATTGCGGCCCACTCGGTTGAACAACTGCACGCCGTGCTGCTGTTCGAGCGAGCGGATGGCGGCCGACGCGGCCGACTGTGAAATGCCTAACAAGTCGGCCGCTTTGGTCATGTGCGCCCGTTCGGCGACGGCGACGAAGATCCGCAATTGGTCCAGAGTCATGCCGGTATTAAGAAGCAAATCCGATTAGAATTACAAGAGCAAGTTGTTAGACAGATTGATTGCTTTGTTCTAAATTTTGGCTCGAAATTGGAAAAAAGTCGCGCCAGAACAGTCGAGGGTAGAAATTTGGTGAGGCTGTTCAAATCCGTGTTCACGCACTGGTCCCGCAGCCTTCGGTGGCGGCTGGTCGGTGAACGCTATCGGCCGGAACAGCATTACATGCGCGGCCCAGGCCCGAAGACGAGAGCCAAGGCCGCGGAACGCAAAAACATCGCCGGATCATGACCAACAAACCGCTGCGCGGCGCCAACTCAGCACCATCCCAACGGCCGCTTGCCGATACGCGCGCGCCCGCTGAAGACGACGGCGTCGATACTTCGCCCGATGTCTCCGACAGCATCGCCAAGACCACCTGCTATATGTGCGCCTGCCGCTGCGGCATCGACGTCCATATCAAGGACGGCAAGGTCCGCTACATCAACGGCAACAAGGACCACCCGGTCAACCGCGGCGTGCTGTGCGGCAAGGGCAGCGCCGGCATCATGCAGCATTACAGCCCGGCCCGACTGAAGAAGCCGCTACTGCGCATCGGCCCTCGCGGCTCGGGTGAGTTCCGCGAAATCGAGTGGGAGGAAGCTTTGTCGATTGCGACAGAACGGCTTTCGAACATCCGCCGAACCGATCCGAAGAAACTCGCCTTCTTCACCGGGCGCGACCAGTCGCAATCGCTGACCGGCTGGTGGGCGAGCCAGTTCGGCACGCCGAACTTTGCCGCCCATGGCGGCTTCTGCTCGGTCAATATGGCGGCCGGCGGCCTCTACACGATTGGCGGCTCGTTCTGGGAGTTCGGCGAACCCGATTGGGACAACACCAAATATTTCATGCTGTTCGGGGTTGCCGAAGACCATGATTCCAATCCGATCAAGATCGGCCTCGGCAAGCTCAAGGCGCGCGGCGCCAGGGTGGTTTCAATCAATCCCTGCCGCACCGGCTACAACGCGATTGCCGACGACTGGGTCGGCATCCGGCCCGGCACCGACGGCCTGTTCGTATTCGCCCTCATCCACGAATTGCTGAAGGCCGGCCGCGTCGATCTCGACTACCTCTTGCGCTACACAAACGCCCACATCCTGGTCATTCAGGAGCCTGGTGCTGCCGATGATGGGCTGTTCATGTGCAATGGCGACGGCAATCCCCTGGCCTGGGACAGGGTGGCGAAGATACCTATCAATGCCAACGATACCGACGCGAGGCCCGCATTGACCGGCAGCTTTCTCGTCGACGGCCGCCGTTGCGTGCCGGTCTTCCAACTCGTCGCCGACCGCTATCTGGACGAGAGCTATTCACCGGACGCCGTCGCTGACCGGTGCGGCATCTCCGCCGACACCATCCGACGCATTGCCGCAGAACTCGCTCATGTCGCCTTTGAACAGCAAATCGAATTGCCGGTGGCCTGGACGGACTGGGCCGGACGCCGGCACGAGACCATCAAGGGCCGCCCGGTGTCGATGCATGCGATGCGAGGCATCTCGGCCCATTCGAACGGTTTTCACTCTTGCCGCGCCATTCATCTGCTTCAGGTACTTCTCGGCACGGTGGACGTGCCGGGCGGCTTCCGCTTCAAGCCTCCCTATCCGCGGTCCGCGCCGCCGGGCCCCAAACCAGCCGGCAAGAATGTGAAGCCAATGACGGCGCTCGAGGGCATGCCGCTCGGCTTCGTCTGCGGACCGGAGGACCTGCTGGTCGATGAAGGCGGCAAGCCAATTCGTATCGACAAGGCCTACTCCTGGGATGCGCCGCTTGCAGCACACGGCCTCATGCACACGGTCATCCGCAACGCATGGGCCGGCGATCCCTACACGATCGACACACTGTTCATGTACATGTCGAACATGGCCTGGAACTCGTCGATGAACACGGTCGAGACGATGGCGATGCTGACCGATGTGGATGCATCGGGTGAGTACAAGATCCCGTTCATCATCTATTCTGATGCTTATTATTCAGAGACCGTGCCTTTTGCCGATCTGGTGCTGCCGGATACGACCTATCTCGAGCGTCATGACTGTATCAGTCTGCTCGACCGGCCGATCAGCCACGCCGACGGGCCGGGCGACGCCATCCGCCATCCCGTGGTCGAGCCGGACCGCGACGTCAGGCCGTTCCAGTCGGTGCTGATCGAGCTCGGCGCGCGGCTCGGCCTACCCGGTTTCGTCGACGACGATGGCGCCGCCAAATATCGCGACTATGCCGACTACATCGTCAATCACGAGCGCACGCCAGGTGTCGGTCCGCTCGCCGGCTGGCGCGGAAAGGACGGGACCTCGGTCGGCAAGGGCGAGGTCAATCCCGACCAGTTGCAGCGCTACATCGATAATGGCGGCTTCTGGCACCAGGATTTCGCCGCCGATCAGCGCTACTACAAAATGGCCAACCGCTCGTATCTCGAATTCGCCGAGAGCATGGGCTTCATTGCGAAGGCCGAGCCGATCGTCTTCCAGCTCTATTCCGAGCCGATGCAGCGCTTTCGCCTCGCGGCGCGCGGCCATGGCGGGGTGCTGCCGCCGAAGGCAGAGCGCAGCCGCATCGAGACCTATATGGATCCGCTGCCGTTCTGGTACGCGCCCTTCGAAGAGGCTGCGGTCGATAGCCAAGCCTATCCGCTCCACGCGCTGACGCAGCGGCCGATGCACATGTACCATTCCTGGGGCGGACAGAACGCCTGGTTGAGACAGATCACCAGCCAGAACCGGCTGTTCGTCCACCAGCGGACCGCCGCCGGCCTCGGCCTTGTCGACGACGACTGGGTATGGATCGAGAGCATCAACGGCAAGGTCAAAGGACAGATCAAGCTGGTCGACGGCGTCAATGCCGATACGGTGTGGACCTGGAACGCCATCGGCAAGCGGCGCGGCAGCTGGGGGCTGAAGGATGACGCGGCCGAATCCAATCGCGGCTTCCTGCTCAACCACATCATCGGCGACCAGACCTCCGCCGATGCCAGCGGCAAACGCTATTCGAATTCCGATCCGGTGACCGGCCAGGCGGCGTGGTTCGACCTGCGCGTGCGCATCGTCAAATGCGCGCCCGAAGAAGCTGGCTTCACCGAACCGCAGTTCGAGCGGTTCCGGCAGCCGCCGGGCTTCGAGTCCTCGCCCGACAAACTCAGTTTCGGCGCCGAATTTCGCCGGGAAAGAGAAGCTGCCGAATGACCTGCCTTCCCGCCCATACCGACAAGAAGCTCGGCCTCGTCATCGATCTCGACACCTGCGTCGGCTGCCAGGCCTGCGTTACCGCCTGCAAGGAATGGAACACCGGCGGCCATATGGCGCCGCTAACCGACATCGACCCCTATGGCGGCAATGTCGACGGTGTCTGGTTCAACCGGGTGCACAGTTATGAGCACATGACGGAGATGAGCGGACGCACGGTGAACTTCCCGCGCTCCTGCCTGCACTGCGAGACACCAGCGTGCGTCACGGTCTGCCCGACCGGCGCCTCCTACAAACGGGCGTCGGACGGCATCGTGCTGGTCGACGAGGACAAGTGCATCGGCTGTAAATTGTGCAGCTGGGCCTGTCCCTACGGAGCGCGCGAATTCGACACCGATGTCGGCGTGATGAAGAAATGCACGTTGTGCGTCGACCGCATCTACAACGACAATCTGGCGGAAGAAGATCGTGTGCCGGCCTGCGTCGCCGCCTGTCCGACCAGCGCGCGGCATTTCGGCGATCTGGGCGATCCGGAATCGGCTATCTCACAATTGGTGGCCGAGCGCGGTGGCGTCGACCTGATGCCGGAGATGGGCTACAAGCCGACCAACAAATATCTGCCGCCACGTGCCCACACCACCCGCGCCGCCTCGGTGCCTGCCCCGGCCCTAGAAGCGGTGCGTGCGGAAGGCGGCTTCCTCGGCTGGGTCGACCGCATGCTTTCGAACTGACCCGCGTCTCATGCATCCAGCATTCTCGGTCGTCTTTTTCACCACCGCCACGGGCGCCGGCTACGGACTGCTCGCGCTGCTTGGCGTGCTAGCCGGACAGGGCTTTATCCCGCCCGATTTCTGGCTTGGCCTCACCGGCATGGGGCTGGCGCTTGGCCTGATTTCGGCCGGCCTGCTGTCGTCAGCCGGCCATCTCGGTCGGCCCGAACGCGCCTGGCGTGCCTTCTCGCAATGGCGAAGCTCATGGCTGTCGCGCGAAGGCGTGGCGTCCGTCGTCACCTTCGTGCCGGCGGGACTGTTCGGTATTGGCTGGGTGGTCCTCGGCCGTACGAGCGGCTGGGTGGCTGTCGCCGGGCTGCTCGCTGCCATGGGCGCGGCCGCCACCGTCTGCACCACCGGCATGATCTACGCGTCGTTGAAGCCTATCGCCCAATGGCACAGCCGCTTCACCCTGCCCGGCTATCTGATCTTTTCGGCGATGACCGGCAGCGTACTGCTCAACGCCCTGCTGCAGGGATTTGCCGCAGGCTCGAGTGCGCTTCTGGTGGCTGCCCTGTTGCTGACTGCGCTCGGCTGGGGTTTGAAGCTGGCGACCTGGCGATACAATGACAGGCTGGAGATCCCGACCAATGCCAACACCGCAACCGGGCTCGCCGGCGGCACGGTGCGGTCGATCGAGTGGCCGCATACGGAAGAAAACTATCTGCTCAAGGAAATGGGTTTTCGGATCGCGCGCAAGCACAGCGCTAAACTCCGCCAGATCACGCAGGTGCTGGCCTTTGCTTTGCCCGCGTTGCTGCTGGTCGCGGCGTTCGCCTTGCCGTGGCCCTATGCGGCAGCACTGTCGATACTCGCCGCAATCGCCCAACTCGCCGGAATGCTGGTCGAGCGCTGGCTGTTCTTCGCCGAGGCCAAGCACACCGTCACTTTGTACTACGGCAGGTAGGTTCAGCCCGGCCTGAGCATCGCGTGCGAAATTGCGAAGATGCGTTCGGCGCCAAGCATGTAGGCCATCAGCGTTTCGCGCTTGAACAGTCCCAGATAGGCGCGATCGAGCACGTTGAGCGAGCCGGTATAGGCGCCGAAAGCCGGCATGATCATGCGGCCGCCATCGCCGGCAAAGCAACGCCGCCGCACCGAGCGGCCTTGCTGCACGATGCGGGCACAAGGATGCAGGTGGCCTGATATCTCGCCTTCCACTCTCACCACCGAAGGCTCGTGCCGGAAGAGTAGAGAGCCGATTGCCAATTCACGTACGGTCTCGCCTGGCAAGTCGGCCGGCGCTTCAGGATCATGATTGCCGGCGACCCAGAACCAGTCGCGCCCGACCATCAGCCCTTCCAGCCTGTCGCGGAAGCTTGCGTGCATGCGCGCTGCGCCGCCACCATCGTGAAAACTGTCACCCAGGCTGATGACGATCGCAGGCTGATAGTCGGCAATCACCGCCTGCAGCCGGAGCAGCGTCGCGCCGGTGTCGTAAGGTGGGACCAGCGTGCCGCGCCTGGCCAGTGATGAGCCTTTTTCCAGATGCAGGTCGGATACGGCCAGAAGCCGGAATTCGGGAAAATAGAGCACGCCACGACGGTCGCAGATCGCGCGTTCGCCGGCGATACGGACAGCGCCCGCATCCGCCAGCGGCGCAGCCATGGCCAGCGCGACAGTCATTTCGTCCCCATGGCCTCCTCGACCAGCGTGGCTGCATCCATCAGCAGCGTGTCATCGGCCTCGCCGTGCACCGGCATTTTGCCGATCTCGAGCATGATCGGCACGGCGAGCGGCGATATCTGCTCGAGGTTCTTATGCATGATTCGACCTTGGACGCGCGAGAGCATCTCGGCAAGTCTGCTGACATCCAAGAGACCGGTCGCGGCATCGGCCCGCGTCGCCTGCAAAAGGATATGGTCGGACTCGTGGCTGCGCAGCACGTCGTAGATGAGATCCGTCGACACGGTTACTTGGCGGCCGCTCTTCTCCTGCCCCGGGTGGCGTTTCTCGATCAATCCCGAGATCAGCGCGCAATTGCGAAAGGTACGCTTCAACAACCAACTGCCGGCGAGCCAGGCTTCGAGGTCGTCGCCCAGCATGTCCTGATCGAATAGCTGAGCCAGCGACGGTTTCTTCGCCGTGAACATATAGCCCATATCGGCCAGCGACCATATGGCAAGCGCATAGTCGGTGGCGACGAAGCCGAGCGGCTTGGCTCCCGCCCTGTCGAGGCGGCGGGTGAGCAGCATGCCGAGCGTCTGATGCGCCAGCCTGCCCTCGAACGGATAGGCTACCAGGTAGTAGCGGTTGCCGCGCGGAAAGGTCTCGATCAGCAGATCGTCGCGTTTCGGCAGTACCGACTTGTCGGCCTGGAAGCGCAGCCAGTCTGCGACCTGCTCCGGCAGCTCCTTCCAGCGCTGCGGATCGTCCAGCATGGCGCGGACCTGTTCGGCCAGGTACGTCGAAAGCGGGAATTTGCCACCGCCATAGTAAGGCACCTTGGCGTCGCTGCCGGGTGCATTCGAGACGAAGCACTCATTCTCGCGGATGCCTTCGAAACGCAGAACCTTGCCGGCGAACATGAAGGTGTCGCCATGCGTCAATGTTTCGAGGAAGGCCTCCTCGATCTTGCCCAGAACCCGACCGCCACGCGAAGCCGCGCCTCTGCTGCCGGCCTGGACGTAGCGGACGTTAAGCGCCGGCACTTCGATGATGGTGCCGACATTGAGCCGGTATTGCTGGGCGACGCGAGGATTTGAGACCCGCCACAGCCCATCCTTGTTGAGACGAATACGGGCGTAGCGTTCGTAGTTCTTCAGCGCATAGCCCCCAGTGGCGACGAAATCGACGACGCGATCGAATGTCGGCCGGTCGAGATCGGCATAGGGTGCTGCCGTCCGCACTTCCTCGAACAGCGCATCGGCATGGAACGGCGCACCGCAGGCACAGCCCAGCACGTGCTGCGCCAGCACGTCGAGCCCGCCATCGACCAGCGGCGGCGTATCCTGGGCGCCGAGATAATTGGCGTCGAGCGCCGCCCGGCATTCCAGCACCTCGAAGCGATTGGCCGGAATCAGGATCGCCTTGGACGGCTCGTCCATGCGGTGGTTGGCGCGGCCGATTCGCTGCGCCAGCCGGCTCGCCCCCTTCGGCGCGCCGACATGGACGACCAGGTCGACATCGCCCCAGTCGATGCCGAGGTCGAGCGTCGATGTGGCGACGATGGCGCGCAGGGCGTTCTCGCCCATCGCCTTTTCGACACGCCGGCGCTGCGCGACGTCGAGCGAGCCGTGATGCAGCGCGATCGGCAAGGTGTCCTCGTTGACCCGCCACAACTCCTGGAACAGCAACTCCGCCTGGCTGCGCGTGTTGACGAACAGCAGGGTTGTCTTGTGGCGCTTGATCTCGTTGTAGATCTCCGGCGTTGCGTAGCGGGCTGAATGTCCCGCCCACGGCACGCGCTCCTCCGAATCGAGAATGGAGATCTCGGGCTTGGCACCGCCGGTGACGACGATCAGTTCGGCCATCGGCCCCGGAGGATTCTGGCTGACCAGCCAGCGCCGCAATTCGTCGGGCTCGGCGACCGTCGCCGACAGGCCTATCGTCTGCAGCGCGGGCACAAACGAGCGCAGCCGGGCCAACCCGAGCGACAGGAGATGCCCGCGCTTCGAGGTCACCAGCGAATGCAATTCGTCGAGCACGACATAGCGCAGGTCCTCGAAGAAGCGCCTGGCATCGGGCGCGGCAATCAGCAGCGCCAATTGCTCGGGTGTGGTCAGGAGAATGTCGGGCGGCGCCAGCTTCTGCCGCTGGCGCTTGTGTGCGGGCGTGTCACCGGTGCGCGTCTCCACGGTGACCGGCAGCCCGATTTCTTCGACGGGTTTGCCGAGATTGCGCTCGATGTCGACGGCCAGCGCCTTCAGCGGCGAGATGTAGAGTGTGTGGATGCCTCGGTGCGCCTGCCCCGGCCTTCTCCTCGGTCGGCCAGCCAGTTCGGTCAGCGATGGCAAGAACCCGGCCAGCGTCTTGCCGGCGCCGGTCGGCGCGATCAGCAATACCGACTGCCCGCCCTGGGCCTTGGCCAGCAAATCGATCTGGTGGGCGCGCGGCGACCAGCCCTTTTCTGCAAACCATTTGACGAATGGCTCGGGCAGGACGACGGCGGCATTCTGTTCGGCAAGGCGCGGCTGCTCTGTCACGCGCCAGAGGTAGCGCGGTGACGCGCAATCGCCAAGCAGAATCAGAACAAAAGGTGATCGATTCGCATTACGGCCGGCGAAACCCGGTCGGTCCGCCATAGAGATAGCCGATACGGGCGACCGCCTCCCTCAGTCCTTCAAGCGACACCAGCATCGTGTGGCCGTTGGCGTGGATCATGGTCTCCGGGTCCGTCATGATCGCGACGTGGCCTTTCCAGAAGACCAGGTCGCCGCGCCGCAACCCCGCAAAATCCGGCCCGGGGTCGAGCGGTTCACCGATGGTGGTCGCCTGCATGTCGGTGTCGCGCAGCACTTGCCTGCCAGCCATGTGCATTGCAAGTTGCACGAGACCGGAACAATCGATGCCAAAGCCGGAGGCGCCGCCCCACAGATAGGGCGTGCCGAGAAAGGCCTCGGCAACCGCGACGTAGTCGGCAGCCGCCTCGGCGATAGGCCTGAGATGGCCAGATATGACCGCCTCGCCGGACGGCAACAGCGCATAATGCGTGCTGCGCGTTTCGGCCGAGCCCGTCACGGTCACCAACGATCCCATCGACAATTGCCCGCTCAGCGGGAAGCGCAAGTCGGGTCCCGGGTAGAGAAAGGTGCGTGGCACCGAAACGATGTGGGTTGGCGCATGGTCGCGCGTGCCCAGCGCCGTGTCGGCGACATAGCCGACATAGCCGTCGCGCTCAGCCTGGATCCAGGCCCAGCCTTCCGCGTCATCGAAGACGAGAATATCGTCGCCGAACAGGGCTTGCGTGTTGACGCCGGCATCCGGGCGCGGAGCCTTGCGGATATCGGCCACGGAGGCTGATATGCGCGCCGGCCGGCCGGCGACAAAACGGTCGGCGGCGACCTCGCCTTTCAGCCTGGCGTCGGCGAGATCGGAGCGGAAGGCATGGAGGCGGGCATCCCTGGCGGTCAAATCGGCACTCGTTCAAATGGGCAACTTGGTTAAATGGGCAACTCTTGGGCTCTGGCGATGATAACATCGCCAAAGCGCTCGACAAAGAGCGCGCCTTCGACTGTGCGCCTGACCAGCACGTTGCGCTTGTCGAGCTCGTCGCGGTGGCGCGACACCAGTTTCAGCGCCCCCATCGTATCGAGCGCACGGGTGATCACCGGCTTGGTGACGTTGAGGCGGGCGGCTAACCCCCGTACCGTGTGTGGCGGCGGATCGAGATAGATGGTGAACAGGATCGCCGTCTGGCGCATGGTGAGGTCGGGCGCGTCATCGCGCACCTCCGACAGCACCACCTGTTGCCACAGTCGCAAGGCCTGGCTTGGACGCATGATAATCGACATCCGGCCAGCATGACGGAAAATTGTTTCGGTTCCGTTTCAGTCAGCACCTTCGTCGGCTTGCCCGAGAATCAGCCGTAGCGGTTCGAAATGACCTGCTCCAGCGCCCTGATGCCTTGCGCTTCGCCGCCGGCAAGGCCGTGCGGGCGGTCGGACGGGTTCCAGGCGAAGATGTCGAGATGCGCCCAGTTGGCGGTCTTTTCGACGAAGCGCTTCAGGAAAAGCGCCGCCGTGATCGAGCCGGCGAAACCATCCGGTGTGACGTTATTGATGTCGGCCACCTTCGACGCCAGCTTGGCGTCATAGGGCTTCCACAACGGCATGCGCCATAGCGGATCCTCGACCGCAACGGAGGCGTCCGCCAGCTCGGATGCAAGCGCCTCGTCACCGGTATAGAACGGCGGCAGGTCGGGACCGAGCGCAACACGGGCAGCGCCTGTCAGCGTTGCCATATCGACCAGCATCTGCGGCTCCTCGTCATCGGCCAAGGCCAAGGCATCGGCGAGCACCAGCCGTCCTTCGGCGTCGGTGTTGCCGATTTCGACGGTGATGCCCTTGCGGCTCACCAGCACGTCGCCTGGCCGGAAGGCGTTGCCGGCTATCGAATTCTCGACAGCGGGGATGAGCACACGCAGCCGAACCTTCAGGCCGGTGGCCATGATCATGGAAGCGAGGCCCAGCACGTTGGCAGCGCCCCCCATGTCCTTCTTCATCAAAAGCATGCCCGAGGACGGCTTGATGTCGAGACCGCCTGTATCGAAGCAGACGCCCTTGCCGACCAGCGTTATCTTGGGGGCATTGTTCAGCCCCCAAATCATGTCGATCAGGCGTGGCGCGTCAGCAGAAGCCCGACCGACGGCGTGGATCATCGGAAAGTTGGCGGCAAGAAGATCGTCGCCTTTGGTGACCGATATTTCGGCCTTGTGCGTCGCGGCCAAGCTCCGGGCGGCTTTCTCCAACTGCCCGGGGCCCATATCGCTGGTCGGCGTGTTGACCAGATCGCGCGCCAGGAAAACGCCATCGGCGAGGCGGCGGATGCGGGCGGCGTCGGTGCCAGCCGGGAGCGCGAGGCGCAGCGTCTTGCCTGGCTTCTTGCCGTAGCGGGTGAAGACATAGCCGCCGAGCGCCACGGCGAGTGCCGTAAGCTCGGGCTTGGCCGGCGCGGACGCAAAATGCCAGTCGCCTTCGGGCAAGGCTCTCGCTAGTGCGCCGATGGCCAGTGCGCCCTCGCCATCACCGGTGCCGAACAGGGCTCCGGCAATCGCGCCGTTGTCGCCAGGTACAATCAGCGTCCTGCCGGCCTCGCCGGAAAAGCCGTTGGCCTTGGCCCAGGCGACCGAGGATGGCGCAAGGCCCGACGCCGCCAGAGCATCCTTGGCCACCAGATGGACCGGCAGCGCATTGCTCAATTCTTTCTCGACGAGTTCGACAGGCATTCGCTGGTCTCCGCTTCCGAGTCGGCGTTTCTTAACTCTCCGTTAGGGTTAACAGAATATTTCTGCGGGAGGGAAGATGGCCACGCAAATGGTCACGCGATGAACGGAGCCCTGGTGCCGATGCCGACCAACCGCAGGATGAACGCCAGCGCAAATAGGCTGATCACCACGGCGTTGATGATGGTGCTTGCCGCAGGCGTCGCCGGCTGCGGAACCAGCAAATTGACGACTGGCTCGATTTCTCGTCCAAGCGGCAAGCCGCTGGAAACAATGTCGGCGGGCGAACTGCACAACGCTACGATGGCGCTCGGCCAGTCCTATTCGAAAAACCCCAGCGACAAGCGGATCGCGACAAACTATGCAGCGGCGCTGCAGATGGACGGCGACGCAGACCAGTCGCTTGCGGTGATGCGCAAGCTGGCGATTGCCTTGCCGAAGGATCGCGACGTGCTCGCCGCCTATGGCAAGGCGCTAGCCGCCAACGGTCAGTTCGAGCCGGCTCTCGATGCCGTGCGCCGCGCGCAGACCCCCGAATATCCTGACTGGAAACTGGTGTCGGCGGAAGCTGCCATTCTCGACCAGCTCGGCCAGAAGGACGAGGCGCGCCAAGGCTATCGCAAGGCGCTTGACCTCAGGCCGAACGAACCATCGGTCCTTTCCAATCTCGGCATGTCGTACGTGCTGGAAGGTGATTTGCGCACGGCCGAAACCTATATGCGCTCGGCCGCCCAGCAGCCGAATGCAGACAGTCGCGTCCGCCAGAACCTGGCGCTGGTCGTCGGTCTGCAAGGCCGTTTCGACGAGGCCGAGAAGATCGCCTCGCAAGAGCTGTCGCCGGATCAGGCGCAGGCCAATGTCGCTTACCTGCGCCAGATGCTGGCGCAGCAGAATGCCTGGAGCCAGCTCAAGGACCAGGACAAGGCAAAGCCCGCCACCAACTGACCGGCTCAAGCGCCGAACCGGTGCGCGAAATTCCGCAACACGCCTAACGCAAAGAGCCGCGCTGCACCGGCCGCGCGGCTTTGAAATCATATCAGCGTTTGTGGCGACGCTACTGGCGCTACTCGCTGCTGGATTTCGGCTGGTCGCCAAAGATGCCGCGCTGGCTCACCTGGATGCCGGCGGGACCCAGAATGATGGCGAACAGCACCGGCAGGAAAAACAGGATCATCGGCACGGTGAGCTTCGGCGGCAAGGCCGCGGCCTTCTTCTCGGCGGCATTCATGCGCATGTCGCGGCTCTCAGCGGCAAGCACGCGCAGAGCATGCGCCACCGGCGTGCCGTAGCGCTCGGCCTGAACCAACGCCTGGGACACCGACCTGACGGATTCCAGGCCGGTTCTGCTTGCAAGGTTCTCGTAGGCCTGCTTGCGCTCCTGCAGATAGGAAAGCTCGGCGTTGGTCAGGATGAATTCTTCCGCCAATGCCACCGATTGCGCGCCGATCTCATCGGCGACCTTGCGAAGCGCTGCTTCCACCGACATGCCGGACTCGACGCATATCAGCAACAGGTCGAGCGCGTCCGGCCACGCCATCTGAATCGACTGCTTGCGCTTGGTAGCGCGGTTGTTGACGTAGAGCACCGGCGCGTAGAACCCCGCATAGGCTACCACGATGCACACGAACAGCTTCACGAAAAGCGGCTGCTCGGGCAATCCTCCGAGCACGAACAGATACATCGCCGCCAATGCAAAGCCGATAAAGGGCAGAACGAGACGGAAGAAAAGGAAGCGCGTCAGCGGATTTTGCCCGCGAAAACCCGCCACTTTCAATTTCTGCAAGGTACCTTCATCCGCCAGCGCACGCCTGAGATCCAGGCGATCGACAATATTGCGCATGCCGACCGACTGTTCTTCGCGCAGGCCCTTGCGTCGGCGGTCGGCTTCGACTGCCAGCCGCGCACGCTGCTTGGCGCGCAGCTCATCGCGCTCCAGCGCCACGGATTTCATGCGCGCCTTGAGCTGGTTTCCGCCAAAGGCGGGCAGCAGCGTGAAGACGGTCGCAAACACCGCAATGCCGACCAGCAGTGCGATCAGCAGAGACGGATCGGTGAGAGTTCTGATGACGTGATCGGTCATACGCGAGTCCTAGACTTCGAAGTTCATCATCTTGCGCATTACCAGGACGCCCATCGACATCCAGATGCCGGAACAACCGAGGATCAGATGGCCGGTGCTGGTGGTGAAGAGGGGCATGATGTAGTTCGGGCTCGTCAAATAGACGAGAAAGGCGACGACGAAAGGCAAGGCGCCGATGATCACGGCGGATGCCTTGGCTTCCATGGACAACGCCTGGACCTTGGCTTTCATTTTCTTGCGGTCGCGAAGCACGCGCGAAAGATTGCCCAGCGCTTCGGAAAGATTGCCGCCGGCCTGAGACTGAATCTGGATGACGATGCCGAAGAAGCTCGCCTCGGTGCACGGCATCGTTTCTGGCATGCGCATGGCAGCGTCGGGGATCGACAAACCCATTTGCTGCGAATCGACGATGCGGCGGAACTCGGTCTTGACCGGCTCGGGGGATTCGTTGGCGATCAGGCGCACGGCATCGTTCAGCGGCAGACCGGATTTTACCGCACGCACGATGATATCGAGTGCGTTCGGAAATTCGTTGAGGAACGCCTTGACGCGGCGCGCGCGGCGAAACGAGACGAACCAGCGGGGCAGACCCAAGACGCCGACCAGCAGCGCAGCCGGCAAGACCAGCAGTGGTGCGCCGATGAAATAGACAAGAGCCGTCAAGACGACGCCGCAGACCGCCGAGTAGACATAGAAGCGCTCAAGCGAGATCTTCATGCCTGCCTGACGGATTTGGATCTTCAGCGGTGGCTTCTTGACCAGGCTCTGATTGGACTTTTGCTTTTGATCGAGATCCTTCAGCGAATCCTGGACGGACTTGCGACGCTTGGCCGCTTCCGCCACGCGATCGCGCGAAGCCTTGACGACCGAACGATCCGTCTCGGCGGTCTTGATCGATTCAAGCCGCTTGCCGACCTGCTTCTCGGTGCTGATCCGGTTGAACAGGAAAGCATAGGCCACAGCGCCGGCGCTGAAGCCGGCGAGCACGACGAATGCCAATACGGTGCCGTCAATTCCGAACATCGACCCTGGCCCCCACGCTTCCAGACGGATCAGTCAGCGCGTTTCTCCATCGCCTCGAGCGCAACCGCGAGGCGCTGCTCCTCGCCGTAATAGCGGGCGCGCTCCCAGAAATGAGGACGGCCGATGCCAGTCGACACGTGCTCGCCCAGCAGCCTGCCGTTCGCGTCCTCGCCCTTGATGTTATAGAGAACGATGTCCTGGGTGATGATGACGTCGCCTTCCATGCCGATCACCTCGGTGATGTGGGTGATCCGCCGCGATCCGTCGCGCAGGCGTGCAGCCTGTATGATCACGTCGATGGAGCCTACGACGATTTCGCGCACGGTTTTTTGCGGCAGCGTGTAGCCGCCCATGGCGATCATCGACTCTATACGGTTGAGGCATTCGCGCGGGCTGTTCGAGTGGATCGTCCCCATCGAGCCGTCATGGCCGGTGTTCATCGCCTGCAGCAGGTCGAACACTTCGGGTCCGCGCACTTCGCCGACGATGATGCGTTCGGGCCGCATGCGCAGGCAGTTCTTGACCAGGTCGCGCATGGTCACTTCGCCCTCGCCTTCGAGGTTCGGCGGACGGGTTTCGAGACGCACCACATGCGGCTGCTGCAATTGCAGCTCAGCTGAGTCCTCGCAGGTGATGACGCGTTCCTCGCGGTCGATATAGTTGGTCAGGCAATTGAGTAGCGTCGTCTTGCCTGAGCCGGTACCGCCCGAGATGACAATGTTGCAGCGAACACGGCCGATGATCTTGAGAATCTCGGCCCCTTGCGGCGAAATCGAGCCGAACTTGACCAGCTGGTCGAGCGTCAGCTTGTCCTTCTTGAACTTGCGGATGGTAAGTGCGGTGCCGTCGATAGCCAGGGGCGGTGCGATGACGTTGACACGGGAGCCATCAGGAAGACGCGCATCGCAGATCGGGCTCGATTCATCGACGCGGCGGCCAACCTGGCTGACGATACGCTGGCAGATGTTGAGGAGCTGCTGGTTGTCGCGGAAACGGATGCCGGTCTGCTCGACCTTGCCGTTGACTTCGATGTAGACGTTCTTGGAGCCATTGACCATGATGTCGGCAATATCGTCGCGGGCAAGCAGTGGCTCCAGTGGCCCGTAGCCCAAAACGTCGTTGCAGATATCCTCGAGAAGCTCTTCCTGCTCGGCGATGGACATCGCGAAATTCTTGATCGCGATGATGTCGTTGACGATGTCGCGGATTTCCTCGCGCGCGCTTTCGGGATCGAGTTTGGCCAGCTGCGACAGGTCGATCGTGTCGATCAGTGCGGCGAAGACCTGGCTTTTGGTATCGTAGTAGGTTTCGCTCTTTTGGCGCTGGATCGTTTTCGGCTCCGGGGCCAATGGCGGCGGCTCGACCGCACGGCGAACCGCCGGCGCACCAGATGGCGGCAGCGCCGCCGGCCTGGCAGCTACAGCCGCTTCCACAGGGTTCGCGGCCGCCGGCGCAGCAGGCGCAGGTGCTGGCTGACGGAATTCCGGAATGGTCCGGTTGCCGTCGTCGCTGCCTCTTTTACCAAACATGATCGCTTACCAATTCCACCGCTGAGGCATCACTTCTTGTTGCGCGAAAGCTTGCCGATCAGGTTGCCGAGGCCAGCCTTTTTCTTCACCTTGATTTCGCTGCGCCCTGTCAGCACATGGGCGATCTCGTTGATCGTGGCGACGACCGGATTCTTGGCATCCATTTCACCGAGCATACGCCCATTATTGGCAGCATTTCCGAACAAAAGGGGCTCGAACGGGATGATCGACATCGGCGAAAGGCCGAGTGATTCGGAGAAGTCGGACGGTGTAATCTCGGGACGTTTCGGCACGCCGGCCTGGTTGATTACAAGCTTTGGTGCGGGATCGTTCGGACGAAGCCGCTTCAGCATGTCGACCAGGTTCTTCGTGTTGCGCAGATTGGCCAGTTCGGGCGTAGCCGTGATGACGATCTCGTCGGCCTTGACCAGGGTGTTCTTGGTCCAGCCGGCCCAGACATGGGGAACATCAAGCACGAGGAGCGGCGCGCTACGCTGGGCTATGTCGATAAGCTGGGTGAAGGCGTCAGGATCGAAATCGTAGACCCGCTCCAGGGTCGAAGGTGCCGCAAGCAGCGACAGATGCTCGGCGCATTGGGCGAGCAGCCGGTCGAGATAGACCTCGTCGACGCGTTCCGGCGAGAAGACCGCCTCGGCAATGCCTTGCGCCGGGTCCTGGTCGAAATTGATATTGGCCGTTCCGAAGGCGAGGTCGAGATCGGCGACAACCACTTCGGATTTGAAAAGGGACGACATGGCCCACGCCACATTATGGGCTATGGTCGAGGAGCCGACGCCACCCTTGGCGCCGATGAAGGCAATCGAGCGGCCGATCGGCTCAGCTTCCGGATCAACGAAGATCGAAGACACCACGCTGACGATGTCGGCCATCGATACGGGCGCGATGACATATTCGGAAATGCCCGAGCGGATGAGTTCGCGGTACAGGCCGACATCGTTGTAATGGCCGACAACCACCACCTTGGAGCTCGGGTCACAATGCTCGGAGAGCTGCGCGAGTTGTTCCAGCAACAGCTTCGGCTCGCTGCGCGATTCAAGCAGGATCAGGTTCGGTGTCGGCGCCGACTGATAGAATTCGATAGCGGTGGGGATGCCCCCCATATGCACCTTCAGATGGGCCTTGGCCATGCGGCGATCCTCGCCGGCGCGCTCGACCGGATTGGCTACGCCTTCGGTCTCGCAGAATGCTTGGATCGAAATGCGCGGGATCGGCCGCAACGCCTGCATCGCGGCAATATCCTGCTCCGAGGTTTCGCCGCCCGGTACCTCTGTTTCATAGGCAAGATTGCTCATTATCATCACTTTCCGTGACTTGCGCGGCTTAGGGTTTGTTGAGCCTCAACACTCGTTAATATTCGACTTCCGAATTGCCGAGGAATTCGTCCGAAATACCTCTGTCACGATAGACGTCGATCACCGCGCCGCGATTTTCCGCGTCGATCGGCGTCGGCTTGCGTGGCCCGATCAGATCGGACGGATTGGCCATTTGGGCAGCCAGGTTGTTCTGATACGAACAGCCGAAATCGGCATAGTGCTTGTTTTCCGAAGTCTCCAGCAGGTCTTCGGGCCAGCGCCCGCATTTATCCGTCTGAGCCTTCACCGAGACGTAAGCAACACGGACCGGTGCGGACGCTTCGGCCGAAACAGACTGATAGGACCGCATGGCGATCCGCTTCCGGCTGATGCCGCTGGCTATGGCCAGCCTGGCGAAATCGCGGCCGGCCGCGGCCGCTGCGATTTCGTTGGCCGAGCCGCTCGGAATCTCGATCGTCAGCACCGGAGCCGCGCTCCTGTCGTATCCGTCCAGGAAGCCGAGGAGCGTGTTACGCTGGGATCTGGTCATGCCACGGTCGCCGGCGCCGACCGGAAGGTCGATCTTCTGGATCTTCTCGGCGATGACAATCGGATGAGTGGTGCGATAATCGTCCGGTATGGCACCGACCGTGACGCTGTCGCGATTGGCGCAGCCGGCCAGTGATGCCGCCACCGCGATCGCTATGATGGGAACGGCCGGCCGCCAGATTCGCGAATGGACGGACCGTATCGCGGTGACCGCCCTTGCCTTCGATACTGACTGAGACATGTCCACTTCCCCGCTTACTTGTAGATGAAGCCGACAACGCCGTGATAGCGGCCGTTGGGCTTGTCGGTCTGCATGGTGCCGTAGACACGGTTGACGCGGCCAAGGAACATGCCGGCGCCATCGCTGGCTGCGTTGAAATTGTCATCCGGTTTGGCAAGATCGTTGCGCGCCACCGGCTTCACCAGATAGGGCGTGATGATGATGACGAGTTCGGTCTCGTTGCGGACGAAATCCCTGCTGCGGAACAGCGTGCCTAGCACCGGTATTTTGGTCAGGCCGGGCAACCCGGCAACCGCCTGCCTGATGTCGTCGCGGACAAGGCCCGCGATCATCATGGAACCGCCGGAGGGCAATTCCACCGTGGTGTCGGCCAAGCGTTTGCGGATCGACAGAAAAGTGGTGCCAGGCAAGTCACCAAGCCCTTCGAGCGCTACCGCGCCTTCCGTCGTAGGTTCCGAAACCGACGTCCTCACTTTTAGGCTGATGCGGCCCGCCGAGAGCACGACCGGCTGGAATTCGAGCCCAATTCCATATTCAAGGCGTTCGTGCTCGTAGGTAATCTGGCCAGTTTGATTGTCGTTTGAAACGTTGCTTGTTCGGCCGATGATGATATTGAATTCGCCGCCGACCTTGAAGGTCGCCTTCTCGCCGGAGACGGCGGTGAGAGTCGGCTCGGCCAGCGTCTTCATGACACCGCTTTGCTCCATGGCGTTTATGTACGCCTGGAGCGTCGAGGTGCCGATCGAGGCCCCCGAAAATTGCGACAGTGGTTTTCCTAATCCATATGCGGGGGTGCTGAACGACTTCCAACTAATGCCGTTGCTGCTACCGTTGCCGACCATGTTGACGCCGAGCTGCTTCATCACCGAGCGGCTGACTTCCGCGACCGTCACCTTCAGCGTCACCTGGTCGTCGCCGATAATCTGCAGCAGGTTGACGATCTTGCTGACGCGGCGCTCGGCATCCGGGTTGTCGATGGCGACGCCGGCTTCAGCCGAACCGCCGGCAGCGGTCTGCGAATATTGACCCGTGGTCGCCTCGCCGCCGGACACGAAGATGTTCGCCAGATCAGCCGCGCGCTTGGCGTCCAGAGGAGTGTCAACGGTTCCGGTCAGAACGACGTTGTCGTTCAGCAACTCGACCTTGACCTCCGATGACGGGATGAAGCGCTTGATGTAATCCTCCAGCCCGGCGACGTCACGTTCGACCGCTAGGTCAAGGCTGACGATCTGCTCGCCATTCGGGCCAAAGACGAAGATATTGGTCTCGCCGACCGCCTTTCCAAACAGATAGATGCGCCTGGCGGTGCGGGTCACCGCGTCGGCTACAGCGGGGTTGGCGACGAGAATGTCGTAGGCATCACTCGGGAGGTCGATGACCACCGACTTGTTCAGTCCAAGCTTGACCCGCTGGGTGGCGGTCGAAGCCGTAACCCTGGCATTGCCCGCCGCACTGGCATCGAGGATGCCATATGCATTCGTTCCAAGGAGAAACAGGCCGATCGCCGCAGCCAGCGTGAGCGGCAGTTTGGTTTTTAGACTCATTTCCTTGCCCCCACTTCGGAAACTTCGCCCGACTTGATCAACCGCACCGTTCCGCGCCGGCCATTGCCGGAAACCAGGTAATCGGCTTCGCCCACATTCTTGTCCTGGCTATCCTTGATCGAGCGCAGCGCCAATGTCAGGCGATCCGCCATCTGCTGTGCGACGGTGATGATCTCTGACTGCTGCGGCGTCAGTTCCAGGGTGGCGGTCTGGCCCACCCTGGTCTTCTTGCCTTCCTCGTCTTCCTGAATGGTCTGGTCGATCGCCAGGACGCGAATATTCTTGAGAATAGTTTCGGTCGTGAAGCCCGAACCACCGCCATTGGCGGGATCGGCTCTGCGGGTCATGATGACGTCGACGAAATCGTTGGGAAGAATAAAGCCACCGGCCGAGGTGTCGGCCGAGATGCTTGTGGCAACAGCCCGCATGCCGGAGGGCAGGATCGACGACATGAAGCTTTGCCCCTCACCGATCAGCTTCGAGCGCCGCAGCGGTTCGCCGGCGTAGAGCGCCACGCGGGCGACGGCGCCCTTCAGCTTGTCCAGCGCTTCAGGCTCGGCGGCGCGGGTGATGAAATTTGCGTTGATGCCGGCGGACGGCCATGACTCCCAGGAAATGTTGTTTTCAAGCGGACTGCCCATCGGAACGTCGCCGGAAAGAACAAGCACATCCTGCAGTGCGATCGTCGGCGCCTGAGGACCGGAATCGACAACCGGAGGCGGGGGAGCCACGACCATGTTCTTCGCGACATAGCCTGCACCACCGGCCGCGGCTATCGCCACGCTCAGAATAATCAATCGGGATGCTGGCATCTGTCCGAACCTCGCCTTGGCAAACCACGTAGCCAAGCGGGACTTTGCAGCGGCAATCGTCAAAACAAGGTTAATGTTATACTTACGATCGTGATTAATTTAACGTTTATATAAATTAGATCGACAAGCCCGGCCCGAAGGAAAACGTGGCCAACTCGCCTGCTCGGCGCCAACGGCGTAAAGCGAAATTCAGCCCGCCAGCCTGGTAAGTGCCCAGGCCATCAATGGCGAGTCGGAATAGGTGAGCAGACCGCCAACGCCAAGCGCGATGCCGTACGGAACGCCGGTCGCCTCATCGGCGAAATGGCGCAGGAACGGATTGTGGCTTGTGACGGCGGCAAGCGGCGATTTCCGATAGGCGAGGATGGCAAGCGTCAGCAGACCGCCGATGAATGTCGAGGCGACGAGGTATTCGATGAGATGGATGTTCAGTCCCATCCACATCGCAGTGGCGGCCAGCAGCTTGGCGTCGCCGCCGCCCATACCGCCGAGCGCGAACAGGCCGAACGTCACCGCGAGTACCAGGCCGGCGGCGGCGAAATGCCAGCCATAGGTGGCCCAGTCCATGCCGGCCAAAGGCGCAACCAAGGCGAAGACAACCACAAGCAACACCGGCACGCGATTGGCGATCGTCATCGACAGCATGTCGGAGATTGCGGCAAACAGCATGCAGAACGGAAACACGATGAAGATCACGGCTTCAAGCATCGGCGCGCCTGTGGTCAAATTGCATCTGGCCCTCAGCCTAGTCACATTCGCTTAACGATTGATGAGGCCCGAATTTCAAATCGTGCTGGGACTAAAGACTAAATAAGGGCCGCCAGTGCGGCGGCCCTTATTTGGAGAACAAGCGAGTTACGATCAGCTACCGCTCACCTTAGTGGAGATGGTGCTGAACTTGGCGTTCAGCGCGTTGCCGAGCGAGCCGGCGCCGACCATGATGGCAAGCGCGATAAGGGCGGCGATCAGACCGTATTCGATAGCGGTCGCGCCGGATTCGTCCTTCACAAAACGTGCGATGAGGTTAGACATTCGAGCTCCTACTCCAATTGTTACAGCACTTCCGTCAACTTCTCTTGGTGGCTGATCGGATACTGCGAATCTAAGGAGAAGCTGTTTCAATCGGCTTAATAAACAGGCTTACCGATTCCTTTCCCGCTTCGACGACATTGCGTGGTTAACCCAGAACTAAAATACCCGCCGCTGGGCCCACGGGCTGACAAAAGGCGCAAAAGGCGCAATTCGGCAAGGACGTTCTGCCGTGCCGGCTAGGCCCAATGCCGGTTCCGGCTTAATCCTGAACTCCAGCCGCTTAACGGTTGGTTCACCAATCTCGTTCATGTTCTGTTGAACAGTTTGCCAGGGGGCGCCTCAATGGCCGGGCCGAGATCATCATTTCCAGTTGCCGTGCTTTTTGCCGCAGCGGCTTTCGCCTTTCCAGCCAAGGCCGGCGCCGGCATCGAGGTGACGATGAACCAGGCAAAGATTATCAAATTGTCGCGCGCCGCCGATACGATTGTCGTCGGCAATCCGGCGATCGCCGACGCCTCCGTGCAGGACGCATCGACCATCGTACTGACCGGCAAGGGATTTGGCGTCACCAATCTCGTCGTCCTCGACCAAGAGGGTAACCCGATCGTCGATGAGCAAATAACCGTCGTGCGCCAGGCAGCGTCGTCGGTGCGCATCTATCGGCGTTCCGAAGTACAGACCATGTCCTGCGCGCCATATTGCGAAAGCTCGTATAAGAGCGATGCCGAGAAGGCCTCTGAAGCCGAAATGAGCGCCGGGCATTAGCTAGCCGACGTCTCCGCCTTTAGCGGGAACGTGCTTCGGTTATCGCCGGGTTAAGGCCTTCCCGTTGAATTTAATGGTCATTCCAACCGGACTTCAATCGGTTCCGACTAAGGGTGGGACCGATACAGAAGCGGCATCGGCGGGCAGAGGACATGAGCAAGGCAGGACGAGCAGGTTTTCCAAGACGGTTTCTGGGCGACCGCCGCGGAAGCACGGCGATCGAATTCGCCATGCTTGCAATTCCTTTCGCGCTTCTTGTCTTCGCCATCCTGGAGAGCTGCATTTCTTTTGCCGCACAGGAAGTGATGGCAAACGCCACCGACGACATCGCGCGCCAGCTGCGTACCGGCCAACTAAGACCGACCGATGTGTCCGGTACCAAGCTGCGGGATATGATCTGCACCAAATTGGAGATCATGGTCGCCAAGACCTGTCCCGGATTGCTGGTGGACTTGCGCGAATATCCCACCTTCGCCGATGCGGCGCTGGCCGGTTTCAAGATCCAGGATGGTGACGTCGTGCTGACCAAGGGCACGAGCACACAGACCTTCACCGTCGCACCTGGCCTGGCGGAGTCGAGAAACATGCTGCGGGTTTTTTACAAATGGCCGGTGATGACCGACTTCATGGCCAAATCGATGGCCAACCTAAAGGACGGCAAAACGCTGCATTTTGCTTCGATCACTTGGCAGAACGAGCCGTTCGACAACTGAACCACGTAGTCGCTTGAAAAGGGCAAAGCCATGATTCGTGCGGGGGCACAGCTGGGCATCGCAGGGATTTGTACAAGAGCAGTCCGGCTTTGCTCGGACCGCCGCGGTATTGCGGCTGTCGAGTTTGCCCTCATCGTGCCTGTCCTGTTGATCATGTACTTTATGACAATGGAGGCCTCGCAAGCCATCGAGACCAGCAAGAAGGTCAGCCGCATCGGCAGCATGGTAGCGGATCTCGTCACGCAGCAGCAGACCATCAAGGCGGCCGATGTCGATGCCATCATGGCGATCGGCAGTTCCACGCTGCAGCCCTACAACCGCTCGAAACCGAAGATCATTATCACGGCGATACAGGTGACGAACGAGACGACGCCGAAAGTCCTGGTCGTGTGGTCGCGCAAGCTGGTCGATGGCGTGTCTAGTGTCGACGCGGTCAAGGATTCCACCACAACGGTCCCGAGCGCGCTCAAGATCAAAGGCACTTTCCTCATTCGGGTCGAAAGCGATCTCGCCTACAAGCCAATCATCACCTGGTCGGCGGACGGCCAAAGCCGGTTCGGGTTGAGCTCGGTCTTCAATTCGATATCGATGGCGGAAACTTATTATCTGCGGCCGCGCAGGAGCCCGACCATTCCGTGCAGCGATTGCTGACGCCTGAAGCCCGCTAACGGGCTGTTGCTATTGCTTGCGACCGCGGGCCGAGACTAGACGCACGATGGCTGCAGCCAGCACATAGTCCCTCGGACCGGCAACGGTTCGGCGACGATACCGATACGGAACGTTCCGATAACATCGCGCCAATCGGCTCGCGCCAGGTTTGCGCAAGACGCATCCAGCAGCAAAGCCAGTACGGCGGCGAATGCGTTCAGGGCAGGCCTCATGCGAGTTCCACGCCGCGCATTTCGATCGGCAGATCGACCATGCCGCGATTCGTCTCTCCCGGGCCAGCACGCCAAGCCGTGCCGTTCGGGTTTCCGAATTGCCAATGGCGGCGCGGAACCCTATGTCTGAGCCAACACACAGGCAATGATGAACCATTAGATGGCACGCGCCTTCCTTTTTGTCCTCGACTCTCTCGGCATCGGCGGCGCGGCCGATGCCGAACGCTATGGCGACACCGGCTCCAACACGTTCGCACACATCGCGCGGGCCTGCGCAGAAGGCCGCGCCGATCGCGAAGGCCTGCGTGACGGACCCCTTCTCGTACCAAATATGCTCGCGCTCGGCCTCGGCCAGGCCGCGGCAACGGCGACGGGTTTCAGGTTCGAGAATGCCGGCAGTGCCCCGCTTGCCGCCGCCTTTCATGGCGCAGCCCAAGAGGTTTCGAGCGGCAAGGACACGCCATCGGGCCATTGGGAAATAGCCGGCCTGCCGGTCCGTTTCGACTGGGGTTACTTCCCGGACACGATTCCCGCCTTTCCAGCCGAATTGACCGAAACAATGGTGCGTGAAGGGAAGGTGCCCGGCATCCTCGGCAATTGCCATGCTCCGGGCACCGAGATCATCGAACGGTTCGGCGAAGACCATATCCGCACCGGCAAGCCGATCTGCTACACCTCGATCGACTCCGTCCTGCAGATTGCCGCGCATGAGGTTCATTTCGGCCTGGAACGGCTTTACGAGTTCTGCAAAGTGGTGCGCAGGCTCGTCGATCCGCTGAATATCGGCCGCGTCATCGCGCGGCCGTTTATCGGTGAAACCGCCGCCACGTTCGAGCGAACGCATAATCGTCGCGACTATGCCGTACCGCCGCCGGAACCGACCTTGCTCGACCGGCTGACGGCGCGCGGCAGCCGGGTTATCGCGGTCGGCAAGATCGGCGACATTTTCGCCCATCGCGGGATCTCGGAAGTCCGCAAGGCTGCCGGCAACATGGCAATGTTCGACAAAGCGCTTGGCGCCATGGAAGATGCCCGCGACGGCGACCTCGTCTTCGCGAACTTTGTCGACTTCGACACCGAGTTCGGGCATCGGCGCGACGTTGCGGGGTATGCCGCCGCACTCGAAGCTTTCGACCGGCGCCTGCCCGAGGCATTCGCACGGCTGAGGCCAGGCGATCTGCTCATTTTGACCGCCGATCACGGCAACGATCCGACGTGGCGCGGCACCGATCACACGCGCGAGCGAATTCCGGTTATCGGGATGCGGCCGGGTTTCAAAGGCGCAGACATCGGACTGAGGACGACATTTGCCGACATCGGCGAAACCGTGGCCGAACATCTCGGGCTGGCGCGCGGCCGTTACGGCACCTCCTTCCATGCCACGATAGATGGCCATGCCTGAGCTGCCGGAGGTCGAGACAGTCAGGCGCGGCCTGCAGCCGGCCCTTGAAGGTGCCCGCATTGTCGGTATCGAGGCACGCCGGCCGGATTTGCGGTTTCCGTTCCCCGAGAGATTTTCGGAGCGGCTGATCGGCAAGACGATTGCGGCGCTCGGCCGCCGTGCCAAATATCTGACGATCCACGTGGACAACGGCCCGGTTTTGATCTGCCATCTCGGCATGTCGGGTTCGTTTCGCATCGAAACGGCCGACGAGAGCGCAACGCCCGGCGCGTTCCACCACGAACGTTCGAAAAATACCGCTCACGATCACGTCGTCTTCGACATCGTATCACCTGCCGGCGTCCGCTCTCGCGTGATCTTCAACGACCCGCGCCGCTTCGGGTTCATGCTGTTTTCGGAAGGCGAGCCCGACATGCATCCGATGCTGGCGGGATTGGGCGTCGAGCCTACAGGCAATGCACTGGACGGCGCGCTGCTCGCTTCGTTGCTGAAAGGTCGCAAGTCACCGCTGAAAGCGGCACTTCTGGACCAGAGGCTGATCGCCGGGCTAGGCAATATCTACGTCTCTGAAGCGCTTTGGCGGGCCGGCCTGTCGCCGCTGCGCGAAGCGGGCACCCTCGCGAGAGCCGGCAAGATAGCCAAAGAGCAGAGCGAACGCCTGGCCGAAGCAATCCGCTCGGTCGTCGCCGATGCGATCGCCGCCGGCGGCTCGTCGTTGCGCGATTATATGCAGACCGATGGATCGCTGGGCTACTTCCAGCATTCCTTCGCGGTTTACGATCGCGAGGGCGAAGCCTGCTCCAAGCCTGGTTGTGGCGGCCACATCGAGCGTATCGTGCAAAGCGGTCGTTCGACTTTCCACTGCCGGACCTGTCAGGCTTGAACCAGAAGCGAGGAGGAGGAGCAAAGCATGGGCTATGAAACCATCATCGTCGAAACCCGCGGCAAGGTCGGGCTGATTACGCTGAACCGGCCGCAGGCGCTCAACGCGCTGAATTCACAAGTGCTGGCGGAACTGGTCGCGTCGGTGAATAGCATGGGCGCCAATGCCGACATTGGCGCCATGGTCATCACTGGTTCGGAAAAGGCTTTCGCGGCAGGTGCCGATATCAAGGAAATGCAGTCGATCTCCTATGTGGATGCCTATCTGCAGGACTTCTTCGTCGGCTGGGAAGAATTTACGCGGGCACGAAAGCCGATCATCGCGGCGGTGGCGGGCTATGCGCTGGGCGGCGGCTGCGAACTGGCGATGATGTGCGACTTCATTATTGCCGCCGACACCGCCAAGTTTGGCCAACCCGAGATCACGCTTGGCGTCATGCCCGGCATGGGCGGGTCGCAGCGCCTGACCCGCTTCGTCGGCAAGTCGAAGGCGATGGACATGTGCTTGACGGGGCGAATGATGGACGCAGCCGAGGCCGAGCGTTCCGGCCTGGTCTCGCGCGTGGTGCCAGCCGGCGAGTTGATCGAGGAAGCGCTTAAGGCAGCGGCCAAGATCGCCGGTTTTTCCTTGCCGTCGGTGATGATGGCAAAGGAGGCCGTCAACCGCGCCTATGAGACGACGCTCACCGAGGGTCTGCGGTTCGAGCGCCGGCTATTTCATTCGCTGTTTGCGCTGGATGACCAGAAGGAAGGCATGGCGGCCTTCACCGGCAAGCGGAAGCCGAATTTCACGAACCGATGAGATGACGAAGGCGCCGGTCAAAAAGAAAGCGCTGCAGCGTTGACGCGCCGGAAAAGCTGAACTATAAGCCGCACCAATCGAGGCGGCCCTGTGGCTGCCCGTTTGTTTTTGCGCCCTGCGGTATCCCGCAAGCGCCCACCAGATCAGAAGAGAGGCACCATGGCCAATACCTCCTCGGCCAAAAAGGCAACGCGCAAGATCGCCCGTCGCGCCGCGATCAACAAGAACCGCCGCTCCCGCGTCCGGACCTACATCCGCCAGGTCGAAGAGGCGCTCGCGGCTGGCGACAAGGCGGCCGCACAGGCTGCCTTCAAGGTGGCCGAGCCGGAATTGATGCGCGCCGCGACCAAGGGCGTGGTGCACAAGAACACGGCATCGCGCAAGGTGTCGCGGCTGGCCCAACGGGTCAAGGTGCTGTCAGCCTAATATATCCATCTTGAACTGCGCTTCTTCAAACCCGGCCAATCGCGCCGGGTTTTTTCGTTTGCCGGCAAGTACTTAAAAGAAAGCCCGCAAAACGGCGCTCCGCGAGCATTTCAAAGTTCGAAATGCTTTGCCGGCATATACATGCCCGCTCATATTCGGAGCCTCCGAATCCGCCCATACGAAAATTTCCGAGCGTCACAGATTACCATTTCTTTTCAGCAGCTTACCGATGGTGATCCACAGCTTGTTCACATCAGCTGCAGTCGATAGGCGACAATTGGCTGTCAAGTGAATTATTTCAGAAAATTTCGCGTTGTGTGGCCTTTTTCATATTCGGCGGAAAAGGGTTTGAATCACAATGGCTTTGTCAAAATCAACTGTTGCAGCATGGCGTCCGAAACGTTCCTTGCCAGTCAGATTCCTTAAAAATCCGTTAGGGGTGGCCTTGCCCTATCCACAGCGATTTCGGTAATGTCTGTCCATCGAAGGGACGGGCCCTTGGCCCTTGACCAGCCTGAAACCGGCCAGCTCAAATTGGCAGAGTTTACAGCGCGGATTCAACTCCGCGGACGGGGTTGGTTTGTCTTTTCGATACGGTAGGGGACTGGCGTAATTGTACATGGCAGGTCGACGGTGCGCCGGCGGTTTTTCGCCGGACGGCATTTTGTTGCCCTGACATGACCAAAGCGGATCGGCTCTTCGGCGCCGGACCGACAACGAGGCGATTCATCAGCCGGCGGCGGCGATGGTGTCGCAGCGAAGACACGGTCGCCGGAAACATGGATGCAGGAGGCGCATCCCCGGCGGAAAACAGGTACAAGAGACAAGGAACTCGATCATGCAGAGCGGCGGCATCGAAAGGGAGCTTACAGGCGACCTCCCATTTCCTGGAACGCTAATCGGAAGGAACGACATGGCGGCTTCCAATGAAGCTGAACAGAAGTTCGATCGGGTCAAGGCCCAGTTGAAGGCGCGTCTGGGGACCGAGGTCTATTCGAGTTGGTTCGGGCGCATGAAGGTCGCTGAATCTTCCAAGGGCATTGTCCGCATCTCTGTGCCAACCGCATTCCTGCGTTCATGGATCAACGGCCACTATCTCGATCTCATCACCGAGTTGTGGAAGCACGAGGATCCGGAGATCCTCAAGATCGAGATCGTCGTTCGTACCGCCACACGCCAGGGCCGCAACAGCGTCGAGCCAGAAGTGGCCCCGGCGCGCAAGATGACCAGGCAGACGCAAACCGCGCTCTCTGCCGGCACGGCGAGCCCCAGCAGGGTCGAACGGGTCCCGGCACCCCGCCCAGGGATGCCGGCAGAAACCGAGTTCCGGCACAATGTTCTCGGTTCGCCGCTCGATCCACGCTACACTTTCACCTCCTTCATCGAAGGACCATCGAACCGAGTGGCTTTTGCCGCCGCCAAGGCGGTCGCGGAATCGCAGTCGAGCGCGGTGCGTTTCAATCCACTCTTTCTCCACGCGACGGTCGGGCTGGGCAAAACGCATCTGTTGCAGGCGATCGCCGCAGAATCGCTGAAGCAGAATCCGAAATCGCGGGTCGTCTATCTGACGGCTGAGTATTTCATGTGGCGGTTCGCCACCGCGATCCGCGACAACAACGCACTGACGCTGAAAGAACAGCTGCGCGACATCGACCTCCTCATTATCGACGACATGCAGTTCCTGCAGGGCAAGTCGATCCAGCACGAATTCTGCCATCTGATCAACATGCTGCTCGACAGCGCCAAGCAAGTGGTGGTCGCTGCCGACCGGCCGCCGTCCGAATTGGAGTCGCTGGAGCCGCGCGTCCGCTCGCGCCTCAATGGCGGCGTCGCGCTGGAAATGTCAGCCCCGGATTTCGCTATGCGTATCGGTATGCTCAAGCTCAGGCTTGCCACCGCCAAGCTCGACGATGCGTCGCTCGATATTTCCGAAGAGATCCTCAACCACGTCGCCCGCACGGTGACCGGCAGCGGACGCGAGCTCGAAGGTGCCTTCAACCAGCTTTTGTTTCGCCAATCCTTCGAACCGCAGATCACCATCGACCGCATCGACGAGATCCTTGGCCACATCTATCGTTCGGGCGAACCCAAGCGGGTGCGTATCGAGGACATCCAGCGTATCGTCGCGCGCCACTACAACGTGTCGAAGACCGAACTTCTGTCCAACCGGCGCACACGCACCATCGTCAAGCCACGGCAGGTCGCCATGTATCTGTCGAAGGTGATGACGCCGCGCTCGCTGCCGGAGATTGGGCGGCGGTTCGGCGGCCGTGACCATACGACCGTGCTGCATGCGGTGCGCAAGATCGAGGATCTTTCCGGTGCCGACAACACACTGGCGCAGGAACTCGAATTGCTGAGAAGGCTGATCAACGACCAGGCCTGACGGCCCGAAAAACGCCAGCTCGCGGACTTCGGCCTTTTTATCCCCAGAAAGCCCGTGCAGCCGGCCCGAACCGGTGGCCCGGGCTTGCGTTTGCCGGGTTTTTCCTGTCAGTTTACGCAGATTCTGAGCCTGTTCAGACCTTTCGCGGGGCGCCGGTTGCCGGAGACCCGTTCATTCATTCAAGCGAGCCTGTTTCGTCATGCGTGTTATCCTGGAACGGTCAAATCTCCTGAAGTCGCTCAACCATGTTCACCGTGTGGTCGAGCGGCGCAACACCATTCCGATCCTGTCGAACGTGCTGCTCAGCGCCGAGGGGGCCAGCCTTGAAATGAAGGCGACCGACCTGGACCTGGAGGTGACCGAAGCAACGCCGGCAAAGGTCGAGCGTGGCGGGGCGACGACGGTCCCGGCACATCTGCTCTACGACATCGTGCGCAAGCTTGCCGATGGCGCGGAGGTGGCGCTGAAGACCGACGAAGACGGCAACGCCATGACGGTGACGTCGGGGCGCTCGAGCTTCCGCCTGCAATGCCTGCCGCAGTCCGACTTTCCCGAGCTTTCAGCCGGGTCGTTCTCGCATATTTTCCGGCTCGATTCCGTCGGACTAAAGGGGCTCATCGAAAAGACCCAGTTCGCCATCTCGACCGAGGAGACGCGCTATTATCTGAACGGCATCTATCTGCACACGCACGAGGCCGGCGGCAAGCTGAAGCTGCGCTCGGTCGCGACCGATGGCCACCGACTGGCGCGCGCCGAGATCGATGCGCCGGCAGGCTCCGAGGGCATGCCTGGCGTCATCATCCCGCGAAAGACGGTCAGCGAGCTGCAAAAGCTGGTCGACGATCCCGATGTTGCAGTGACCACCGAGCTGTCGGACACCAAGATCCGTTTCACCATCGGCAGCGTCATCTTGACCTCCAAGCTGATCGACGGCACTTTCCCAGACTACCAGCGCGTCATTCCGACCGGCAACGACAAGAAGCTGATTATCGATCGCCAGAGTTTCGCCGCCGCCGTCGATCGCGTCTCGACCATTTCGTCCGAACGCGGCCGGGCGGTGAAGCTTTCGATTGCCGAAGGGCAGGTCACGCTTGCGGTCAACAACCCGGATTCGGGCAGCGCCACCGAGGAACTGGCGGCCGACTATTCGTCCGATCCGATCGAAATTGGCTTCAACGCCAAATACCTGCTCGACGTTGCCGCGCAACTGACCGGCACGGAGGCGAAGTTCATGCTGGCGGATGCCGGTTCCCCGACGCTGATCCACGACATGGCCGACGAGACCGCGCTCTACGTGCTGATGCCGATGCGGGTGTAGGGCCCGAACGGGGCCATCTTGCTGTCGTGACCAGATCTGCAAAACCGCAGCAGACCTACATAAGTAAGCTCACACTTACGAATTTTCGCAACTATGCGGCGTTGGCAATCGACCTTGATCCCGGCGCTGTGGTTTTCTCCGGCGACAATGGCGCCGGCAAGACCAATCTGCTTGAAGCGATCTCGCTGCTCACGCCAGGTCGGGGCCTGCGCCGCGCACCCTATGCCGAGGTGGCGCGCGAAGGCGGCGATGGTGGCTTTGCGCTGCATGCCCGGCTTGACGGACCGGAAGGCCAGGTCGAGATTGGTACGGGGATAGCGGGCAGCGACGGCGAAGGCGGCCGGCGGGTGCGGATCAACGGCGCGGCGGCACGCTCAGCGGAAGACATGCTGGAATGGCTGCGCGTGGTCTGGCTGACACCGGCCATGGACGGCCTGTTCCCCGGGCCGGCCGCCGACCGCCGGCGCTTCCTCGACCGGCTGGTGCTGGCGATCGATCCCGGCCACGGCCAGCGCGCGCTTGACTACGAAAAGGCAATGCGCGGCCGCAACAGACTGCTCGCCGACGGTTCGCGCGACGGTGCCTGGTTCGACGCAATCGAGATACAAATGGCCGAGACCGGCGTGGCAATTGCCGCGGCGCGTGCCGAACTGGTGCGCCTGCTCGCCGCCATGATCGACCGTCTGCCCGGCGACGGACCGTTTCCGCAAGCCGACATCGGCATCTCGGGCGAACTGGAAGGCGAAATCGGTATGTTGCCAGCCGTCGACGTCGAGGAACGGTTCCGTCGTGCGCTTGCCCAAGGGCGCGACCGCGACCGCACTGCGGGACGCACGCTCGACGGCCCGCACCGTTCCGACCTTGTGGTGCGCCACCGGCCCAAGGCGATGCCGGCCGAGCTCTGTTCGACCGGTGAGCAGAAGGCGCTGCTGGTCGGCATTGTCTTGTCGCATGCGCGGCTAACCGGCGAGATGTCGGGCATGACGCCGATCCTGCTGCTCGACGAGATTGCTGCCCATCTCGACGGCGGTCGACGGGCGGCCTTGTTCTCGATCCTGGAGGAGCTGAACTGCCAGGCTTTCATGACCGGGACCGATGCCGCATTGTTTGACAGCCTCAAGGGACGCGCGCAGTTCCTGACCGTCGATCACGGTACGGTCAGGCCGACCATTTGAACTTGGTTCATGGCGCACTTCTGAGCGGCATGCATTGATACCTGACAAGCTTTTTCCTCCGCTATATGGTCCGGCGATGATCACAGCCGCCCTCACCGATGAAGAGCTCGAACGCTACGCCCGCCACATCGTGCTGCCCGAGATCGGCGGCGCCGGCCAGCAGCGGCTGAAGCGGGCGCGGGTGCTGGTCATCGGCGCCGGCGGATTGGGAGCGCCGGTGCTCGAATACCTCGCCGCCGCAGGGATTGGCACTCTCGGTATCGTCGACGACGACATCGTTTCGCTTTCCAACCTGCAACGACAAGTGATCCACGCCACGGGCGATGTCGGGGTGGCGAAAACCGACAGCGCCAGGGCGGCGATCATCCGCATCAATCCAAACGTCGTCGTGGAAGAGCACAATTTCAGGCTGACCGTGGACAACGCCCCTGCTCTCATCGCCCGTTATGACATCGTCGTTGACGGCTCCGACAATTTCGAGACACGCTATGCGGTGGCCGACGCCTGCGCCGCCGAGAGCCGGCCGCTCGTGCATGCCGCCGTTGGCCGCTTCGACGGCTCGGTCACCGTGCTGAAACCGTTCGAAACCGGTCCGGACGGCACGTTGAACCCAAGCTACCGCGATCTCTTTCCCGAGGCGCCGCCGCCGGGACTGGTGCCGTCCTGCGCGGTGGCCGGCATTGTCGGCGCGCTGACCGGGGTCATCGGCACGCTGCAGGCCATGGAAGCGATCAAGCTGATCACCGGGATTGGCGAGCCGCTGGTCGGACGACTGCTGCTCTACGATGCGCTTGCGGCACGCTTCGACACGATCCGCTACAAGCGAACCAGCCCGTGAGCCTGCCTGCCGACGTTTCCATCGTGCAGCTTGCGGCCGATTTCGACCGTTGGGACGAGATCTTGGCACTTGTCCTGCGCGCCTTCGCCTTCATGGACGGGGTTATTGACCCGCCATCCTCGGCGCATCGGCTCACCGTCGAAAATCTCAGGGCTAGAGCGACGGAGGAGACAACATTCCTGGCGCTGAAGCAGAGCGAGATCGTCGGTTGCGTCTTCGTCCTGAAGCGCGCAGGCGACCTCTATATTGGAAAGCTCGCGGTCGAGCCGGCTCTTCAGGGACAAGGCATTGGAAAACGACTGATGCAGGCCGTCGAAGATCTTGCCCGCAGCCACAACAGGACGCCATCGAGCTCCAGACCCGGATCGAGCTGACCGGAAATCACGCAGCCTTTGCCCGCCTCGGTTTTCGTGAAACCGAACGGACAGCGCACAAGGGCTACGACCGGCCGACCTCAATCACCATGCGCAAGGCGCTTTCGTAAGCCAACATTGTGCAAAGACGAACGTGTGGTTGCCGCGGCAAGACCATGACGGCATGACGGCAGGTCACGCCCGCAGCGGCAGCACGCGGTCGGGCGGGCGATGACCGTCGAAGAAGGCGCGGATGTTGATGATCACCTTCTCGCCCATGTCGATACGGCCTTCGAGCGTCGCCGAACCCATATGCGGCAACAGCACGACCTTGCCTTTGTGGGCGAGCTTCAGCAGCTTGCTGTTCAGCGCCGGCTCGTGCTCGTACACGTCGAGGCCGGCGCCAGCGATCTTGCCGTCATGGATGAGCTTGACCAGCGATTCCTCATCGATGATATCGCCGCGCGCGGTGTTGACTATGTAAGCTGACGGTTGCAGAAGCGCCAGCCGCCGCGCCGAAAGCAGGTGGAAGGTTGCCGGTGTCGATGGGCAATTGACCGAGATAATGTCCATGCGGGCGAGCATCTGGTCGAGGCTTTCCCAATACGTCGCCTCCAACTCGTCCTCGATTGCTGGCAGCACGCGGTGGCGGTTGTGGTAGTGGATCGAGAGGCCAAAGGCCTTGGCGCGCCTGGCGACGGCGGTGCCGATGCGACCCATGCCGACAATGCCGAGCCGTTTGCCCCAGATGCGCCGGCCGAGCATCCAGGTCGGCGACCAGCCCGCCCATTTCTTGTCGCCGGTCAGCACGTTGGCGCCTTCGGCCAGCCGCCGCGGCACGGCCAGCATCAGCGCCATGGTCATGTCGGCCGTATCTTCGGTCAACACGTTCGGCGTGTTAGTGACGGTGATGCCTTTCTTGGCCGCTGCCGCAACATCGATCTTGTCGACGCCATTGCCGAAATTGGCGATCAGCTTGAGGTTGTCGCCAGCCTGGGCAATCAGCGCCGCATCGATATTGTCGGTCACGGTCGGCACCAGCACGTCGGCCTCCTTGACCGCCGCCACTAATTCCGGCTGCGTCATCGGCCTGTCCTCGACATTCAAGCGGGCGTCGAACAATTCGCGCATGCGGGTCTCGACCGGGTCGGGCAATTTGCGCGTGATGATGACGAGGGGCTTCTTTTTGCCTGCCATTGTTTCCTCGAACCCGATCTCGTTGAGACCTCTTTAACCAAGAACGGCGAAATTGAGAGCCGATCGCGGTACCGGTCATCCATGTAACAAGCGGTTCCGCCGAAGACAAAGAAAAAGGGGCGAAGGCCGATGAGCCGGCGCCGAAAGGAACGAAAGTGTCTGGTTTCGCGTCGCTCCGCCTGACCCTCAGTGCAGCATTCCTCGGCGCTATCATCCATAGCCCACTGGTGATGGCACAAAGTGCCGCCGCACCCGCCCAGAGCGTCACGCTCGGACCAAGCGGCTTGCCGCTGCCGCGCTTCGTCAGCCTGAAATCCGGCCGCGTCAACTCGCGCGTTGGGCCGGGCGTCAACTATTCCGTCGACTGGATGTATATGAAACCAGGCCTGCCGATGGAGATCATCCAGGAGTTCGATACGTGGCGCCGGGTGCGCGATGCCGACGGCTCGGAAGGCTGGATCAACCAGTCGCTGCTTTCGGGCCGCCGGACGGCGATCGTCGCCCCCTGGCAGCGTGGCAAGGACGCTCGCGTCAACCTCCTCGACGACCCGGCAAAAGATGCAGGCGTCATCGCGATCCTCGAACCGGGGGTGATGGGCACGATCAAGTCCTGCGATGGCCAGTGGTGCGAAATGACCTTCGACGGCCATACCGGCTGGCTCGCGCAGTCGCTCGTCTGGGGTGCCTATCCCGGCGAAAAGGTCAAGAACTGATGTTTCCGAACTGGAGGTCGGGCCAGCGCTGCAAGCACCGATCCGGCATTTTGTTTCGCTGATCTTCGGTTCGGGGATGGTTTAGCGGCCGATGCGGCCGAGATGGGTATCCTGGAAACTGCTCGACAGCTTCAAGCCATAGCCCAGAGCGCGGTCGATGGCGATGTGGGCGATCCAGATCAGCGCAACAGCTATCGCCATTGCATTGTCAAAGACGCTGCCGACAAGCGCCAGCAGAACGGGCAAGATCAGTATGTGCAAGGCGTTGTAGGCGACGGCCCCGACGCGCGGCCCTGCCATGTAACCCAGCATCGACAGGTCGGGCGCCAAAATGAGCACGGCAAATAGCCACCAGGAAACACCGGCTATTGCATAGAAGGCAAGAGCCGCCACCGCGACCGCGACCCATTCGAGCCGGAGCGTCAAATCCAGGAATTTCATAAGGCGCCGGTCAGTCGCAGCGTTTCGGACGCAGTCTCACCACGATATCGACATTGGCGATCTCCATGCCCTCCGGCGGTTCCGGCAGGTTGGAAACCGTCACCGGGCCGCTGTCGATATCGAAGATCCTGTTTTCGCCCTCGATATAGAAATGATGGTGATCGGAGGTGTTGGTGTCGAAATAAGTCTTCGATCCCTCGACGGCAAGGATGCGCAGAAGACCGGCCTGGGTAAATTGGTGCAGAGCATTGTAGACGGTGGCCAGAGACACCGGCACGCCGGCGGCAAGCGCCTCCTCGTGCAGTTCTTCGGCCGAAAGATGGCGGTCGCCCTTGGCGAAAAGCAGATCGGCCAGCGCGATGCGCTGGCGTGTCGGCCTCAGACCGGCCTCGCGAACCCGCTTGTCCACAGCGACATTATCCTTCCGGCAACCCAGATCCATCTATCCGTCGCGCTCACAGTTCCGCCTCAGACACCTCCAAAATGGCAGAAATTGAGCATCTGCCGAAACTGGACGCGTCCTGACATATATTCTGTCGACCGAATGCGATCAATAGCGCGCATTGACCCGGGCAGACGGGCAGGTTAAGCGCAAACGCCGGTTTCCGGCCTGAAACAGATTGTGTTAGGAAACCACCGACAAGGGCGCCTGTCGCCCGGGACGATCACGGGGACGAGATTGATGGCGGGTTCGAAATCCAGCTACGGTTACGAGGAATTGCTTGCCTGCGCCCGCGGCGAGCTGTTCGGACCGGGAAATGCGCAGCTGCCCTATCCGCCGATGCTGATGTTCGACCGCATCACCGAGATCAGCGAGACCGGCGGTGCGTTCGACAAGGGTTTCATCCGCGCGGAATTCGATATCAAGCCGGATTTGTGGTTTTTCGCATGCCATTTCATCGGCAATCCGATCATGCCGGGATGCCTGGGCCTGGACGCCATGTGGCAGTTGACGGGATTCTATCTCGGATGGCTCGGTGAACCCGGCAAGGGGATGGCGCTGTCGACCGGTGAGGTGAGGTTCAAGGGCATGGTCACGCCTTCGGTCAAGAAGGTGGAGTATGGCGTCGACTTCAAGCGAGTGATGCGCGGTCGGCTTGTGCTTGGCATCGCCGATGGCTGGCTGAAGGCAGATGGCGAGCCCATATATGCGGCAACGGATCTGAAGGTCGGTCTGTCCAAGCAACCGGCCGCCGTCTGAACGAAGATTCTACAGTGCCACGTCTTGGACGTCCAAAGGACGCTGTAGCACTTTAATTTTGCGCATGGTTCCGTTCCGGAAATCGATTTCAGGTTTCGGGGTCCGCGCTGGAAGGAGTTGCGAATGAGACGGGTCGTAGTCACAGGTCTCGGCATCGTGTCGTCGATCGGCAACAATGCCAACGAGGTGCAGACCTCGCTTCACGATGCCAGATCCGGCATCAGCTTCTCCGACTCTTTCGCCGAGCATGGCTTCCGTTGCCGGGTGTGGGGTGCGCCGACGCTGGATCCATCGAGCATGATCGACCGTCGCGCCATGCGCTTCCTGTCGCAGGGTGCTGCCTGGAACCACGTCGCAATGGACCAGGCGATCGCAGACGCCGGCCTCGACGAGACCCACATCACCAACGAGCGCACCGGCATCGTGATGGGCTCCGGCGGACCGTCGACCCGAGCAATCGTCGAAGCGGCCGAGACCACGATCAAGAACGGCAGTCCCAAGCGGATCGGCCCCTTCGCGGTGCCAAAGGCGATGTCGTCGACCGCGTCGGCGACGCTTGCCACCTGGTTCAAGATCCACGGCGTCAATTATTCGATCTCATCGGCCTGCTCGACGTCTGCGCATTGCATCGGCAATGGCTACGAGTTGATCCAGTGGGGCAAGCAGGACATCGTCTTCGCCGGCGGCCATGAGGATCTCGACTGGACGATGTCGGATCTCTTCGATGCCATGGGCGCCATGTCGTCCAAGTTCAACGACAGGGCATCGGTCGCCTCCCGCGCTTACGACGTCGATCGCGACGGTTTCGTCATTGCCGGCGGCGCCGGCGTGCTGATTCTTGAAGAACTCGAGCATGCCAAGGCACGCGGCGCCAAGATCTATGCCGAGATCGTCGGCTATGGCGCGACCTCGGACGGCTACGACATGGTGGCGCCGTCGGGCGAAGGCGCGGCGCGCTGCATGAAGCAGGCGCTCGCAACGGTGTCCTCGCCGGTCGACTACATCAATACGCACGGCACTTCGACGCCGGTCGGCGATTCCAAGGAAATGGGCGCCATCCGCGAGGTGTTCGGCGAGAAGATGCCTTTCATCACGTCGACCAAATCGCTGACCGGCCATTCGCTGGGTGCGGCCGGCGTGCAGGAATCGATCTACTCGATCCTGATGATGCAAGGCGGCTTCATCGGCGAGAGCGCCCACATTGACAACCTCGATCCGGAATTCGAAGGCATGCCGATCGTGCGCAAGCGCATCGACGAAGCCAGGATCGACACCGTTTTGTCCAATTCGTTCGGTTTCGGTGGCACCAACGCTACGCTGATTTTCCAGCGCTATTCCGCATAAGGATTTGCCTACCATGGACGGATTGATGAAGGGCAAGCGCGGGCTTGTCATGGGTGTCGCCAACGATCATTCGATCGCCTGGGGTATCGCCCGCAAACTGTCCGAACATGGCGCGGAACTCGCCTTCACTTATCAGGGTGAGGCCTTCGGGCGCCGGGTCAAGCCTCTCGCCGAGAGACTGGGCGCATCGCTGGTCGTGCCTTGCGACGTAGAGGACAGCGCATCGGTCGCTGCCACCTTCGAGACCCTTGGCAAGGCGTGGGGCGGGCTGGACTTCGTCGTCCATGCCATCGGCTTTTCCGACAAGAACGAGCTGAAAGGCCTCTACGCCGACACCAGCCGCGACAACTTCATCCGCACCATGGTGATCTCCTGCTACTCCTTCACCGAGGTCGCCCGTCACGCCGCCACGTTGATGAAGGATAGCGGTTCGATGATCACGCTGACCTATGCCGGTTCGGTCCGTGTCATGCCGAACTACAACGTCATGGGCGTCGCCAAGGCCGGGCTGGAGGCCAGTGTCCGCTATCTCGCCAACGACTACGGCCCGCGCGGCATCAGGGTGAACGGCATATCGGCGGGACCGGTACGGACGCTTGCGGGCGCCGGGATTTCCGACGCACGCCACATGTTTTCCTATCAGCAGCGCAACTCGCCGCTACGTCGTACAGTGACGATCGACGAAGTCGGCGGCTCCGCGCTTTATTTGCTGTCCGACCTGTCCTCCGGCGTCACCGGCGAAATCCACTATGTCGATTCCGGCTATCACATCGTGTCCATGCCGACGCTTGACGAGTTGAAGCGGACCGACGGCGGGCGGGAATAGCGCGAGCGACGTATCGCCGGCTGACCCCGCAGCATTTCAGCGTCGCGCCGAGAAGACCTTGAACATGCCGTCGCGGGCGAGCTGCGCATGGCTGGAGAAGGCAGCCGCCAGCACCGGTTCGTAGGGAAGCTGACGGTTTGCCACCATGAACAGCCGGCCGCCCGGCTTCAGCGCCTTGCCTGCCGCGCGGATCATGCCGGCACCGATTTCCGGCTCAGTCGCCCGGCTGCGGTGAAAGGGTGGGTTCATGACGACCACATCGTAGCGGCGCTCGACCGGTTCGCTCAAAAGATCTATCCAGAAGAAACGTGGCTCCACGCCTGTGTTGCCGACATTGGCCTTCGCCGCCTCCAGCGCTTCGAAATCCGCTTCGTAAAGGTCAAGCGCCGATATGCCGGGTGAACGGGCGGCGACTTCGGCGGCGACATAGCCCCAACCGGCACAGAAATCCGCAACGCCGCCACGCAGATCGTTGGGCAGATTTTCGACCAGCAGCGTCGATCCCGCATCGATCTTGTCGAACGAAAACATGCCTGGGGCCGTGCGGAAGCGGTCCTCGACCACCAAGTCCGGATTGCCGGCGCGAAGCGTTGCCGCGGCAATGGTATCGGCCGGCCTGCGAAACCAGAAAGCAATGCCGTGATGCTTCGGCAGGTGGCCTTCGAGCGGCACAAGGGCGCCGACATGCTTGCGCAGGCTGGCGATGCCATCGTCCTTGCCGCCCGCGACGACGATCAACCCGCCTGGTGCCACGCGTTCGACCGCTTCGGCGACGCGCAACTCGTTTTGGCCGCGATGGCGGCCGGCGAGCACAAATGCCGCGTCGAAAGTCTCGCCTTCGACCTGCGGCGTGACCGTGAAGCCGGATGCCTGCAAGGCGCGAAAATGCGGCCGGAAGCCTTGGACGAGATGAAGCCTGGCATCAAAGCCTTCAGGCAAGCGAAAGCCGGGCTCGGCACCGAGAAAGAGAATGCGTTCATCCTTTCCTGGCAGGGAAACAGCCCCGGCCTCGAATGGATGGAAAAGCGTCTTCAGCGGCTCGGCGGACATTCACCTACTCTGCAAGGCTGTTGTTGAAATGCAAACGGGCGCGACCTTCCGGCGCGCCCGCTTCGATTGCATAGTTAGATCAACTTAGGCGGCGTTTTCTTCGCCTTCGCTCTTCTTGTCGCGCACGATTTCCTTGCCGGTAGCCTGGTCAACGACCTTCATCGACAGGCGAACCTTGCCGCGCTCGTCGAAGCCCATCAGCTTGACCCAGACCTTGTCGCCTTCCTTGACCACATCGGAGGTCTTGGCGACGCGGTCATTAGCGAGCTGCGAGATGTGGACGAGGCCGTCACGCGGACCGAAGAAATTGACGAAAGCGCCGAAGTCGGCGGTCTTGACGACCGTGCCTTCGTAGATTTCACCGACTTCCGGCTCGGCGACGATGGTGTGTATCCATTTCTTCGCCGCCTCGATCTCCTTGGCATTGGCCGAAGCGATCTTGACCGTGCCGTCGTCCTCGATGTTGATCTTGGCGCCGGTCTTTTCGACGATCTCGCGGATGACCTTGCCACCCGAGCCGATCACGTCGCGGATCTTGTCGGTCGGGATGTGCATGACCTCAATGCGCGGCGCGAACTCGCCGAGCTCGGCACGTGCGCCGGACAGCGCATGGGCCATTTCGCCGAGAATGTGCTGACGGCCATCCTTGGCCTGGTCGAGCGCGATCTTCATAATCTCCTCGGTGATGCCCTCGATCTTGATGTCCATCTGCAGCGAGGTGATGCCGTAGGCGGTGCCGGCAACCTTGAAGTCCATGTCGCCGAGGTGGTCCTCGTCGCCAAGGATGTCGGAGAGCACAGCGAAGCGCTCGCCTTCCTTGATCAGGCCCATCGCAATGCCGGCGACCGGCTTGGCAAGCGGCACGCCGGCGTCCATCAGCGCCAGCGAGGTGCCGCAGACGGTAGCCATCGACGACGAGCCGTTGGACTCGGTGATCTCCGAAACGACGCGCAACGTATAGGGGAACTGGTCGGCGGTCGGCAGCATCGGCCGGATGGCGCGCCAGGCGAGCTTGCCGTGGCCGATTTCGCGGCGGCCCGGCGAACCCATGCGGCCGGTTTCACCGACCGAATAGGGAGGGAAGTTGTAGTGCAGGAGGAACTTCTCCTTGTACATGCCGGTCAGCGAATCGACATACTGCTCGTCCTCGCCGGTGCCGAGCGTGGCGACGACCAGCGCCTGGGTCTCGCCGCGGGTGAACAACGCCGAGCCGTGCGTGCGCGGCAGGACGCCGACTTCCGAGACGATCTTGCGGACCGTCTTCAGGTCGCGGCCGTCGATGCGCAAGCCGGTGTCGAGGATGTTCCAGCGCACGACCTTGGCCTGGAGTTCCTTGAACACGGTGCCGATCTGTTCGGACGTGTATTTGGCCTCTTCGCCTTCTGCCGGCGCGAACGCGGCCTTGACCTTCGCCTTGACGGCGTCGACGGCGGCATAGCGCTTCTGCTTGTCGGTGATCTTGTAGGCGTCGCGAAGCTCGCCTTCGACGATCTTGAGCATCTCGGCTTCAAGTGTGGAATAGTCCGGCGCGGTGAAGTCGCGCGGGTCCTTGGCCGCGACTTCAGCCAGCTTGATGATCGCGTCGATCACCGGCTGGAAGCCCTTGTGGCCGAACATGACGGCGCCGAGCATAAGGTCCTCGCCGAGTTCCTTGGCTTCGGACTCGACCATCAGCACGGCGTCGGCGGTGCCGGCGACGACCAGGTCGAGCTTCGATTCCTGCATCTCGTCGACATGCGGGTTGAGCACGTATTCGCCGTTGATGTAGCCGACGCGGGCGCCGCCAACCGGGCCCATGAACGGCACGCCTGACAAGGTCAAGGCGGCGGATGTGGCGACGATCGACAGAATGTCCGGGTCATTTTCGAGATCGTGCTGGACGACGGTGACGACGATCTGGGTGTCGTTCTTGTAGCCCTCGGCGAAGAGCGGGCGGATCGGACGGTCGATCAGGCGGGAAACCAGCGTTTCCTTCTCGCTCGGACGGCCTTCACGCTTGAAATAGCCACCCGGGATCTTGCCGGCGGCGTAAGTCTTTTCCTGGTAGTTGACCGTCAGCGGAAAGAAGTCGAGGCCGGGCTTCGGCTCTTTCATCGAGACGACGGTGGCGAGAACCTTGGTTTCGCCGTAGGTGGCCAGCACCGCGCCGTCAGCCTGACGTGCGATCTTGCCGGTTTCGAGAATGAGCGGGCGGCCGCCCCATTCGATTTCCACTTTGTGGTAATTGAACATGTCTTGTCCTTCGTATGCGGAAAGGGCCGCGCCGTTTCAGCGTGCGCGGATGCCCCTTTCCCTTGGCTTCCTTTCTCGGGCAGCCACGGGCAAGACAACGGGAGGCTCGGCTTATTCGGCGCGGTGCCGCACGAGCGTCCTGCAATCCTGCCCCATGACCGTCCATGGGCGGTTTCGAGCGGCCCTCTGCTGTTTCGAAACCGGGTTGGCCAATCGATCCGACTGGCCTTGCGCGTGAACCCGAAAACCAGGTTTTCGGAATATATCCTGCGCAAATCTAAACTTCCGAGCGTCCTTTGCGCATCCAACCGATGCGCGGCGCTCTACTTCCTTCATTGGAGCCTTGGATGATCCTATGCTCCAATGCGCGACCGGCGGGCTCTCGAAAGAACCCGCCGGTCAATTCGTCAACGGCGCAGACCGAGCTTCTCGATCAGCGTCTGATAGCGCGCGTCGTCCTTGCGCTTGAGATAATCAAGCAGGCTGCGGCGCTGGGAAACGAGAGCGAGCAGACCACGGCGGGAATGGTTATCCTTCTTGTGGTCCTTGAAATGGTCGGTCAGGTTCTTGATGCGCTCGGAAAGGATGGCCACCTGGACTTCCGGAGACCCGGTGTCGCCTTTGGCGGTTGCGAATTCGCCCATCAATTCCTTCTTGCGTTCGGCAGTAATCGACATCGTGTTTTTCCTTGTCTGTTTGAGGAAACGGGACGCCCTCAGCCGGGATGTCGTCCAGCAGGGGCCGGTGCAAGCAACGCGTCAAAGCACGAAGCTGCGGCGCATATAGTGCAATTCCGACAAAAAGGCCAGCCTAATTCACAAGCCGGCTTTTTGCTGCATAAACGGGCACTTCCGCCTAGTCACAGCCATTTCTTCCATTTGAAGTACGCAAAGAGCCCGACCGCAACAAGCGCCATGAAGGCGAGCGACAGGGGATAGCCGTAATAGGCCTTCAGCTCCGGCATGTTCCAGGGCGAGGTGTCGGGGTCGAAATTCATGCCCCATACGCCGACGAGAAAGGTGAGCGGCATGAAGATCACCGAGACGATCGTCAGATAGCTGATGACGTCGTTGGTGCGCGCCTGGCTGAGCGACAAGTGCATCTCGATCAGGCCGGTCAGCATGTCGCGCTGGGTTTCGACCAGTTCGATCAATCGCAGCGAATGATCGAGCGTGTCGTTCAGGAATATCTTGGTTTCGGCCTTCACATAGGGCACGTCGTTGCGGATCATGGTCGCCAGCGCATCGCGCATCGGCCAAAGCACGCCCTTCAGCACATTGGCATCGCGCCGCAATTCGTGAAGCTGCCGCATCTGGTGCTTGTGCGCCTGGTTCAGCATCTGGTCCTCAATGCTGTCGACCAATTCGCCGGCAGCCTCAATCGGCGGGAAATAGCTGTCGACAATGGCGTCGATCAAAGCATAGGCGAGATAGTCGGCGCCGCGCGAGCGCAAGCGGTTGGGCACCGAGCTTGCGATCCGCTTGCGCACGGGATCGAACGGGTCGCCTTCGCGCTCCTGGAAGGTGACGACGAAGTTCTTGCCGAAGAAGACGGTGATCTGTTCGTAACGATGCGCGGTGACATCGTCGATCATCCTGACGACGACAAAGGCATGGTCCTCGAAGAAATCCACCTTCGGCCGCTGGCCCGTGTTGACGACATCTTCCAGCGCCAGCGGATGCAGGTTGAAGATCCGGCCGATCTCCTCGATCAGCTGGATGTTGGCGAGGCCTGTGCAGTCGAGCCAGATGACCGGCCAATTGTGGCAATGGGTGTCGACGTCGTCGATGCTGGCATTGTCGATCGTCTTGAACTTCTCGGGCGAGATCAACGTCAGCCTGAGCTCGGAGCGGCGCGCCGCCGGGTCGGCGATCAGCGTGCCGGGCGAAGCCCCGACCGGCGGCCGCCGCGTGTTGAGCACCGCCCGCTTCTTGATCGTCTCAGCCTTTGCCATGTGCCCCCTCGAGTGCAGCGTCGGATGGCACTACAGCACCGCGCATCCCTTCGGACGGCAAACGACGCCGTAGCCCTGTTGACTTAGCGCATGATCCTTTCCCAAAATAGAATCCGGTTTGGAGACATGCGCCGAGAGACAGCTGTTACCCGATAAAGACCCGCTTTGGCTTGAACATGCCTTGCTCGATGGCGCCGATGGCGATCAGCTTGCCGCGCGCGGTGGCGCAGGCCTCTTCAGCTTCTACCGGCGCGTCACGGCCGCGAATGATGACCGGATTACCGAGGCGAATTTTGGTTGCCGCATCATCGCTGATCGCGACCTGCGGCAGGCATTCGAGCGCCGCGGCGGTGTCGACCAGAAGTGCATCGATGGCACCGAAGTCGATCGGGGCGTCTGCTGCTTGCGGCTCGCCCTGCTCGCCGAAGCGGGCGGCCTCCAGCTCGGCCAGGGTAACGAAATCTTCCTGCGTGAACGGCTCGACCTCGACCCGCCGCAGTTCGGCGATGTGACCAAAACAGCCGAGGTCGCGGCCCATGTCGCGCGCCAGCGAGCGGACATAGGTGCCCTTGCCGCATTCGACCTCGAAGATGGTGCGATCGGCCATGTGCTCGACCAGGTCGAGCCGGCCGATCTCGACCTCGCGTGCCGGAATGTCGACCGTCTCGCCATCGCGGGCAAGATCATAGGCGCGCTCGCCGGCGATCTTGATCGCCGAAAATTGCGGCGGCGTCTGCATGATGACGCCGGTATATTTCGAAAGCAGCGCCCGTACGTCGGCTTCAGCCGGACGACGATCCGAGCTTTTGGTCGCCGGTCCTTCGAGGTCGTCGGTCGAACGCTCCTCGCCCCAGGCAACCGTGAAGCGGTAGACCTTGGCACCGTCCTGGACGTAAGGCACGGTCTTGGTCGCTTCACCCAGTGCTATCGGCAGCATGCCGGACGCCAGCGGGTCGAGCGTGCCGGCATGCCCGGCCTTTTCCGCCTCGAACAGCCATTTGATCTTGGAGACGGCTTCAGTCGAGCCCATGCCGACCGGCTTGTCCAGTACCAACCAGCCCGAGATCGGCCGGCCCTTCTTCTTGCCGCGACGCGCCACTATTCGCTGTCCTTCCGGTCATCTTTGTCTTTGTCGTCGGCGCTGAGATCGCGCGCCACTTCGGGCGAGTGCAGCAATTCGTTGATCTTCTGGAAATTGTCGTAGCTGGTGTCGAGCCGGAAGCGGAATTCCGGCATGTACTTCATCTGCCGCAGCGCGCCGGAGACGCGGCCGCGAACAAACTTCGCATGCTTGTTGAGCGCTTCGACCACCGCACCGGCATCCTTGGCGCCGAGCGGCGAGACGAAGGCGGTGGCGATCTTCAGATCGGGCGACATGCGCACTTCGGAGACCGAGACCACGGCATTCTCGATCAGCGGATCGAGGATCTCGCCGCGCTGCAAGGTCTGGGACAGCGCATGGCGTACCTGCTCGCCGACGCGCAGCATGCGCTGGGATGGGCCTGATGTGGTTGAACGGGGCATTTTTCTCTATCCTGAAATCGTGGGGCGCGGGATAGGACCGCACCACATGTCTCATATGGTTTGGGCGGCGGTCTTTCGACCACCGCCCGGTCTCGATGGATGCCCGAACTCGAACGTTCGAGCTCAGAGCGTCCTGGTCACCATCTCGACGCGGAAGCACTCGATGACGTCGCCGACGCGCATGTCCTCGTAGTTCTGGAAGGCCATGCCGCATTCCTGGCCGCCCGGAACTTCCGAAACCTCGTCCTTGAAGCGCTTCAGGGTCTTCAGCGTGCCTTCGTGGATGACGACATTGTCGCGGATCAGGCGCACGCCCGCACCACGTTCGACCTTGCCTTCGGTGACACGGCAGCCGGCGATCTTGCCGACCTTGGTGATGTCGAAGATCTCGAGGATCTCGGCATTGCCGATAAAGGTCTCGCGACGCTCCGGCGAGAGCAGGCCGGAAAGAGCCGCTTTCACATCATCGACCAGATTGTAGATGATCGAATAGTAGCGGATCTCGATGCCTGCCGCAGCCGCGGCCGCGCGGGCCTGCGCATTGGCGCGAACATTGAAGCCGATGATCGCAGCCCCGGAGGTTTCCGCCAGCGACACGTCGCTTTCGGTGATGCCGCCAGCCCCGGCATGGACGATGCGGGCGCGCACCTCGTCGGTGCCGAGATTGTCGAGCGCCGCGTTGATCGCCTCGATCGAGCCCTGCACGTCGCCCTTGATGACCAGCGGGAATTCCTTCAATCCGCTGGTCTGCAACTGCGACATCATCTGTTCAAGCGAGCCGCGCTGGCCGGCATGCCTGGCCACCGCCTTCTCACGCGCCAGACGCTGGCGATATTCGGTGATCTCGCGGGCGCGGGCTTCGTTGTTGACAACGGCGAAGCGGTCGCCGGCCAGCGGCGTACCTTGCAGACCGAGGACTTCCACCGGCATTGCCGGCGGCGCTTCCTTGACCTGCTCGCCGCGATCGTTGACGAGCGCGCGTACCCGGCCCCATTCGTTGCCGGCGACGAGAATGTCGCCCGGCATCAACGTGCCAGTCTGCACCAGCACGGTAGCGACTGGGCCGCGGCCCTTGTCGAGCTGGGCTTCGATGACCACGCCTTCGGCGGTGCGGTCCGGATTGGCCTTCAGGTCGAGGATTTCGGCCTGCAGCAGGATCGCCTCGAGCAACTTGTCAAGATTGATGCCCTTGGTCGCCGACACCTCGACGTCCAGCACCTCACCGCCCATGGATTCGACGAACACTTCGTGGCGCAGCAGCTCCGAGCGCACCTTCTGCGGGTCGGCGTCATGCTTGTCGATCTTGTTGATCGCCACGATGATCGGAACGCCGGCCGCCTTGGCGTGATTGATCGATTCGATCGTCTGCGGCATGACGCTGTCGTCGGCTGCCACCACGAGGATGGCGATATCGGTCGCCTGGGCACCGCGGGCACGCATCGCCGTGAAGGCGGCGTGGCCGGGCGTGTCGATGAAGGTGATCTTGTGACCGTTCTTCTCGACCTGATAAGCGCCGATATGCTGGGTAATGCCGCCGGCTTCGCCGGACACGACGTTGGCATTGCGGATGGCATCGAGCAACGAGGTCTTGCCGTGATCGACATGGCCCATGATCGTTACCACCGGCGGACGCGGCTGCAGGTCCTCGGGACGATCGGCGATGTTGAACAAGCCCTCTTCAATGTCGGACTCTGCGACGCGGCGGACCGTGTGGCCAAATTCGGTGGCGACGAGTTCGGCCGTGTCGGCGTCGATCACGTCGCCAGGCTTCAGGATCTGGCCCTGCTTCATGAAGAACTTGACCACGTCGACAGCGCGCTCGGACATGCGCTGCGCCAGCTCCTGGATGGTGATGGTTTCGGGCAGGATCACTTCACGCATGACTTTCTCGCGTGGCTCGTTATGCAACGCGCGCTTGAATTTCTCCTGACGGCGGCGCATCGACGAGAGCGAGCGGGCACGCGCATCCTCGTCGGAAAGAGCCGAATTCAGCGTCAGCTTGCCGCGGCGGCGGTCTTCCTCGCCCTTGGTCGGCTTGGCAGGACGCGCCACTTCGGGCGTGACCAGACGGCGCACTGGTGCACCGGCACCGGTCCGCTTCGGCTTGACCTCTTCCTCGTCATCCACTGTCGCCAGTTCGGCGGCCAGCGGCGCACGGCGGCGTGCCTCTTCCTCGGCACGGCGGCGGGATTCGGCCTCGGCTTGCAGCCGTGCCTCTTCCTCGGCCTGACGGCGAGCCGATTCCTCGCGCTCGCGGCGGCGGCGCTCTTCGTCCTCGCTGCGGCGCTTGGCTTCCTCGATGGCGCGCTGGCGATCCTCGACGTCGCGGACCTTCGAGCCCTCGAGAGCCCGGCGGCGTGCTTCCATTTCCTGGCGCGACAACTCGTTCAGCACCATGCCGCCGCGTTCGACCGGCGGCGGAGGCGGCGGCGCCTTGGGAGCTTCCTGCACGGCAGGCGCTGCCGCGACCGGCTTCGGCGTGAAGACGGACACAGGCGCTGCCGCCGGCTCCGGCTTGTCGCCGGGCAGCGAGAACTTGCGCTTCTTGGTCTCGACGACCACCGACTTGGTGCGGCCGTGCGAGAAGTTCTGGCGCACCGTGCCCTGCTCCATGCCGGGGCGCTTCAGCGTCAAGGTCTTCTTCGGCGTAACACTCAGCGTCTTGTCGTCGCCCGATTTCGTATCGCTCATTCCATATCCTCTGCGGCATCATCTTCGTCAGCAACGGCCGCAAGCATTGCCAGATCGTCCGGGGAACCGCCCCGATATCGGTCGAGCGCAACCATGCGCTTCTGGACCGCCCTGCCCGCGTCTCCCGCGAGAACGGCAGCATGTATCACATTTGTACCCCCCAATGCCAAGCTCAACTCGGCCTCGGAAAAAAGTTTGTAAGCGCGGATCGCAGGCCCGCCGAGGTGGACGGTTGCCCGTCGCGCCTGGCTTATCTTGCGGACGCCATCGTCGGAAGCCTCGGTCGCGTGGAGCACGAAAAGTGCAAGTCCGCCGCGCACGGCGCTCTCGACCTTGGTCGCTCCGAGCGCTATGGCGCCCGCCTTGCGGGCCAGGCCAAGCATGCCCAGAGCGGACCTGGAAAGCAGCGCGTCGACCATACCACCAAGATCGGCCGGCACGGTCACCTGCGCCTTAAAGGCACGGGCAAACAGGTTTTTGGCCGCTGCCTTTTCTATATGTAGGCGGTCGGCCGTCACCCAGCAACCGCGGCCGGGCAGGTTTCTCTTGATGTCCGGAACGACGGCCGAATCCGGGCCGACGACGAAACGGATCAGCTCATCCGGTTCGGCTTGCCTGCGGGTGACGATGCAGGTGCGATCGTTCATCTCGTCCAAGGGCGGGTTCGGTGCGATGCGGTTTCACCTCACGCACCGACGGTTTCGTCAGCCGGCGCGCCCTCGGCGGCAAGCTCGTCTTCGGTGATCCAGCCAGCCTTCAGGCGAGCGGCCAAGACCATTTGCTCGGCATCGGCGCGCGACACGCCGTGGTTGGCGAGCACACCCGGGAATACCTTCGTCTCGCCGTCCTTGCGTTCCTTCCAACCGGTCAGGTCGTCGGCGGCGTAGCCGGCGAAATCCTCGATCGTCTTCACGCCGTCCTCGCCGAGCGTCACCATCATGGCGGTGGTGATGCCGGGAATCTCGCGCAATTCGTCCTTGACGCCGAGCGCCTTGCGCTTCTCGTCATGCTCGGCTTCGATCTTTTCCAGATATTCGCGGGCGCGGGTCTGGATTTCCGAAGCCGTGTCCTCGTCGAAGCCGTCGATCGACGCGATTTCACCGGAGTCGACATACGCGACCTCCTCGACGCTGGTGAAGCCTTCGGAAGCGAGCACTTGGCCGACCATCTCGTCGACGTCGAGGGCTTCCATGAACAGCGACGACCGTTCGACGAATTCCTTCTGGCGGCGTTCGCTCTCTTCCTGCTCGGTCAGGATGTCGATGTCCCAGCCGGTGAGCTGCGAGGCAAGACGGACGTTTTGGCCACGGCGGCCGATGGCCAGCGACAGCTGATCGTCGGGGACGACGACCTCGATGCGCTCGGCATCCTCATCGAGCACGACCTTGGCGACTTCCGCCGGCTGCAACGCATTGACGATGAAGGACGCCGCCGAAGGCGACCACGGAATGATGTCGATCTTCTCGCCCTGCAATTCACCGACGACCGCCTGGACGCGGCTGCCGCGCATGCCGACGCAGGCGCCGACCGGATCGATGGAGCTGTCGCGCGAGATGACAGCGATCTTGGCGCGCGAACCCGGATCGCGGGCGACCGACTTGATCTCGATGATGCCGTCGTAGATTTCCGGCACTTCCATGGTGAACAACTTCGCCATGAACTGCGGATGGGTGCGCGACAGGAAGATCTGCGGGCCGCGCTGTTCGCGGCGCACGTCATAGACATAGGCGCGGACGCGATCGCCATATTTGTAGTTCTCGCGCGGGATCAGCTCGTCGCGGCGGATGATCGCTTCGCCACGGCCGAGATCGACGATGACGTTGCCGTATTCGACGCGCTTGACGGTACCGTTGACGATCTCGCCGATACGGTCCTTGTATTCGTCATATTGCCGGTCCCGCTCGGCCTCGCGCACCTTCTGCACGATGACCTGCTTGGCCGATTGGGCGGCGATGCGACCGAAATCCATCGGCGGCAGCTGTTCGGCGATGAAATCGCCGAGCTGGGCGTCCGGATTGCGCTCGCGCGCCGAGGAAATGGCAATCTGCGTCGCGTAGTCATCGACCTTCTCGACCACTTCCATCAGCCGCTGCAGCTTCATCTCGCCGGTGTTGGCGTTGATGTCGGCGCGGATATTGGTTTCCTGGCCGTAGCGCGAGCGCGCGGCCTTCTGGATCGCATCGGCCATGGCGGCGATGACGATCGACTTGTCGATCGACTTTTCACGCGCGACCGCATCGGCGATCTGCAGCAGTTCAAGCCTGTTGGCGCTTACAACCATCTTCTTCTCCCGAGCTTGTTGCCGACCTTACGGCCGGCAGCCCAATCACATTTCCTGTTCGGTTTCGTCTTCCGCACCCTCTGGTGCGTCTTCGGGTTCGCCGCGGCGTTTCCTGGCTTCCTTGCGCGCCCGATTGTCCTTCGAAAGCGCATCGCGGATAAGATCGTCGGTCAGGACCAGCCGCGCTTCGGCAATCGCATCGTAGGGAACGCGCACCGTCGGCTCCTCGCCGTAAGCGGCCTTGTCACGCTCGATCAGCACACCGTCCGCGTCGCTTTCGGCAATCTTGCCCTTGAAGCGCTTGCGGTCGGCGACGAGAACCGACGTTTCCATCTTCACCAGATGGCCGGTCCAGGCTGCAAAGTCCGATTTGCGGACCAGCGGCCGGTCGATGCCCGGCGACGATACTTCGAGATGATAAGCCTTCTCAATCGGATCATCGACATCGAGAGCCGGCGACACCGCCCGGCTGACCTCTTCACAATCCTCGACCGTCATGGTGCCGTCCTCGCGCTCGGCCATGATCTGCAGCGTCAGCCCGTTCTGGCCCGACAGGTGCACACGTACCAAGCGGAAGCCAATGGCGCGCAGTACCGGCTGAACGATCAGCGCGATGCGCGCATCGATGCCGCTTTCGCGGATGATGCGGTCGTCGCCTTCGCTTGACGTCATTGTCATTCGGTCTCTGTCGCTCGATTCCTGTTTGGTCGGCAGGTAATAAAAAAGAGCGGGACCGGGTGGACCCACTCTTCGTCATACCGACCAAGAATTTGAAGCTGATATAGACGATCATGGTCCTCGTTTCAAGCCCGTCCTGCATGACGGCAAGGCTCCGAGTCCGCAGCGCTGCGCCAAATGCATGGCGCCCATGCAGTGATCCCCCTTTGAGCACCGGCCACGCACGACTATCTATGTTGCATTGCACAATTGGAGCGCTCGCTGCGCTCGAAAGGGTACCATCATGAACGATCGTCGATTTTTTTCAGCCATAGGCAATGTCTTTAGCGTGTTCGGCAGCGCCGTAGCAGCGTCGCGGGCTGTGGAAAGCGGTCGCAAGCCGCGTGCGCATGATTTGCGCAATCTCGGCATGGGCCCGGCAGCCTTCGACAAGATCCGTCGCTTCTGAGCCAGGTGAGCGCCGAGGGCCTTCGGCCCGCTCGCCTTGTGCCCAGCTCGGATTTCCCGTTTATTTCCGCACGAAGGTGAGATAGGCGGGCCGTCGGCCTTCGCGAATGGCTTTGGCCTCATAGCGCGTCCCCGGCCAGCCATCATAGGGCCGATGCCAGTCGGCTGCTTCGCTTGCCTGCCACGTGAAGGCGCCGTGCGCCCGGCAATGCAGGAGCGTCCAGTTCACATAGTTGTCGATGTCGGACGCAAAGTGGAACTTTCCGCCGTGCTTCAGGACGCGCGCGAAGCGGTCGAGATTGACCGGGCTGACGAAGCGCCGCTTCCAGTGCTTCTTCTTCGGCCATGGATCCGGATAGAGAAGATCAATGCCATCAAGGGAAGCCTGCGGCAGCCAGTCCAGCAGGCGTGTGGCGTCGTCGTCATAGACACGCAGATTGGCAAGCGGCCGCTCCCGGACCGCCATCATCATCTTGGCCATGCCGTTGACGAAGGGCTCGACGCCGATAAAGCCGGTCGCCTGGCTGGCCGTGGCACGGTGCAGAAGATGTTCGCCGCCGCCAAAACCGATTTCGAGCTGGACAGCCGAAACTTCGGCTTCGAAAAGGCTGCGCAGATCGGCCGGCGGCTCGACCGTCAGATCGAGCCTGTAAACGGCGAAGCCGCTCTCCAGTGCCGCCGCCTGCTGCGGTCGAATGGTCTTGCCGCGCCGGCGACCGAAAAATGCCTCGGTCGCACGGCTCGGCCGGTCCTTCGGGTCCATAGGCGCCGCGGTTAGGCGGCGACTGCTTCGGCGACCGGTTCGGCGAGAGCGTCCTTGAGCGCCTTGGCGAGATCGGTCTTCTCCCAGGAGAAGGATCCGTCGCGGCCGGCCTTGCGGCCAAAATGGCCGTAGGACGACGTCTTGGCATAGATCGGCTTGTTGAGATCGAGGTGGCGGCGGATGCCGGACGGCGACAGGTCCATCACGGTGCGCAGCGCACGCTCGAGCTTTGCCTCGTCGACCTTGCCGGTGCCGTGCAGATCGACATAGATCGACAGCGGCTGGGCAACACCGATTGCATAGGAAAGCTGGATGGTGCAGCGATCGGCGAGCTTTGCGGCAACCACGTTCTTGGCGAGATAGCGCGCCGCATAGGCCGCCGAGCGGTCGACCTTGGTGGTGTCCTTGCCGGAGAAGGCGCCGCCGCCATGGGGCGCAGCCCCACCATAGGTGTCGACGATGATCTTGCGGCCGGTCAGGCCGGCGTCGCCGTCGGGCCCGCCGATGACGAACTTGCCGGTCGGGTTGATGTACCAGTTGCAATTGTCGGCGATCTTCAGGTCGCCCAGTGCTTCGCGAATATAGGGCTCGACGACGTTGCGCACCTTCTTCGAATCCCACGTCTCATCGAGATGCTGGGTCGACAGCACGATCTGCGTCACTTCCGCGGCTTTACCGTCGACATAACGGACGGTGACCTGGCTCTTGGCATCCGGCCCGAGCCTGCCGGCATCACCGCTGCCTTCATGGCGCGCAGCCGCCAGCAATTCGAGGATCTTGTGGCTGTAATAGATCGGCGCCGGCATCAGGTCCGGCGTTTCGCGGCAGGCATAGCCAAACATGATGCCCTGGTCGCCGGCTCCCTCCTCGCCTTGCCGGTCGGAGGCGTTGTCGACGCCTTGGCCGATATCCGGCGACTGGCCGTGCAGCAGGACCTCGATCTTGGCTGTCTTCCAGTGGAAGCCGGCCTGCTCGTAACCGATTTCGCGGATCGCCTTGCGGGCGACCGACTTGAACTTGGCCGGGTTGACAATCGGATGGCCGGCCGCATCCTTCAGGACGTTGCCCTCCTTGTCCTTCTTGAGCAGCGTCTCGGGGACGCGCACCTCGCCGGCGATGACAACGCGATTGGTCGTCGCAAGCGTCTCGCAGGCAACGCGGACCTTCCACGGGTCCATGCCGGTCTTTCTGGCTTCGCGATAGACGAGATCGACAATCTCGTCGGAGATGCGGTCGCAGACCTTGTCGGGATGGCCCTCGGCAACGGATTCCGAGGTGAAGAAATAATTGTGCCGCGTCACGGGTGTCCCCTCTTGAAAAAAATATCGGCAGGCCGCCGATTTTGGCGCGCCAGTTGTTAACGGTGCCGGGCGCCGCTCGTCAAGCCATGCAGCCGTTCTGGCATGAATTTTGACGTTATTATCTTTGCATCCCGAGACGGCGGCAGGGCGGACTGCGATCAGCCCTCGCACCAACAGACTGAGGAAAACGGCTTCGAGGAAGTGTGTCGAGCGAAATCGATCCGCGCTTTAGCGTATCTGCGGAATACACATCCCTCGATACGCGCAGCGGCGAGAAATTACATCCCAGCTACGACGACCTCTTCCTCTTTGAACTCTTCACGGGCCAGTCAATCGACCTCGCCGGCGGAGAGCGACTTCACAAGCTCGATGATCTTGCGGCGCACTTTCACGTCGGCGATCTTGACGAAGGCGCGGTTCAGCTGGAGCCCTTCCGGGCTGCCGCAGAATTCGACGGCGGAGGTCATCGACGCATCCTCGGCAAATCCACGGGTGCCCACGGACTCCTGACCGGGCGCATCCTCGAAGAAGAAGGCGACGGGCACGCCGAGTATGGAGGCGATTGCCTGCAGACGGCTGGCGCCGACGCGATTGGTGCCCTTTTCGTACTTTTGGATCTGCTGGAACGTTATGCCGAGGTTTTCGCCCAGTTTTTCCTGGCTCATTCCCAGCATATTGCGGCGAAGCCGGATGCGGCTTCCGACGTGGATGTCGATCGGATTCGGCTTTTTCTTGTTTTCTTCTGTCATTTTTTCCTCGCCGAATTTTTCCGGCTTTTTCTATTTTGCTGCCCAAACGAAGACGGCGGCCCGTGCCCCAACAGAACGACCTATCGACTTCGATAATTTTTCAGGCGCTTACAGTATGAGTTTCTAATGTGTCGGCTGTCAATTCGCCCGTAGCCTTTGCCTTACGTTCAAAATGCATGCCGCAACGGCAAGCAAAAACATGATCAGCATTCCGTTAATGCGTCGTTGGCTGGAGGAAACGATGGCTTGGTTGGAGATCGGCACACGCACATCGATGGCGCCGCGTGCATCGATTGCCAGCGCGTCGACGATGCGACCGCGCGGGTCGACAACGGCCGAAATGCCGTTATTAGCCGCGCGCAACAGGGGTACCCCATTCTCCACCGCCCGGATCTGCGCCTGCCGGAAGTGCTGGTACGGCCCCGGCGTGTCGCCGAACCAAGCGTCATTGGTGACGTTCACAATAAGCTCGGCTGCCGTTGCGTCAACCGCGACCAGATCGGGAAAGATGACCTCATAGCAAATAAACGGCAGCGCCCGGATACCGCCGGGCAGCGCGATTGGGTGCCGCTCATTGCCGGCCGCGAAGGTCATCGGACCGGCAACAAGCTGCTCAAGCCCGAAGCGGCCGAGCAGATCGGCGAAAGGCAGGTATTCGCCGAAGGGTACCAGGTGGACCTTGTCGACGGCATCGACGATTTCTCCCCTCTCGTCGATCGCCACTACAGAGTTGTAGTAACGGCTGCCGGCCGCCGAGCCGCCTTCCTCGCGAACGACGCCGGCGACCAGCATCTGGCCATCGCCAAGCATCTCTCCGATCGCAGGCAGGGCATCCGGACGTTCGGTGAACAGAAACGGCACGGACGTCTCCGGCCACAGGATCAATTGCGGCCTGTCATGGCCGGGTTCCGGCGCCTTGGCCGAAAGCCCCATCATGGTGGCGAAGATGCGGTCACGCACCGAGGTATCCCATTTTTCCGTAAGGTCGACGGCAGGCTGCACGATACGGACGTCGAGGCTGCGGGCAGCCGGCTTTTCGGGGGCGGCGAGCCGGATATACCCGAAGCCGGCATGGGCGGCGACGAGAACGACAAGCAATGCCGCGCCGAGGCGAAGATGCCGGCGCGCCGCAAGCAGCGCCGGCAGCGCGAAGACGAAGACCGCAAGCGCGTTCATGCCGACCATGCCGGTCACCGAGACGCTCTGCATCAGCAAAGGCACCGGCATCGCCGCATAGCCGACGGCATTCCACGGAAAGCCTGTGAACAGGAAGCCGCGCAGCCATTCCGCCAGCGCAAAGCCGAAGGCCAGCGCGGCGATGCGGCCAATGTCGTTGCTCCACAACAGCCGGGCAACCACGGCAGCGAAACCGTAAAAGAAGGCCAGCGCGAGGGGGATGCCGACCACCGCGAACGGCAAAGCCCAGGCAAAGCTGTCGGCCTCGACCAGAAGCGCCGAGCCGACCCACCAGAGACCGGCAAGAAAGTAGCCGAAACCGAACCACCAGCCGATGGCGAAAGCCGGCCGCAAGCGCCGCAGAAAACCGTCCGAGGCTTCGCTGGTCGCGCCATCGAGGAGCCACACCAGCAGCGGGAACGAAACGAAGCAGACGGCGAAGAAATCGTAAGGCGCCTGGGCAAGAACCGCCAGCGCCCCGGCAAGAAACGCCACCAGCGCGCGCCGCCAGCCCCAAAGCAGAATTATCCGGCCGGCCTGGCGCTCCATCAATGCTTCCGAGTCGTGCGAATCAGGAAGCAAGATTTATCAGGCCGCGGGCTTGGCTCCAAACCGGGCGACCTACTCCGCTCATAGCTATCGATGCCAGCCTTCGATCTTCAGTCCGCCCAGCCGCTCAGCCTCTTCGCGTGGGACAGAGCGGACAGTCTGGGAAAAGGTCCAGACATGGCCTTCAGGATCGCGCGCCCTGTACTGCCGTTCACCGTAAAACTGGTCGGCAGGCTCCTGGACGATCTCGGCTCCCGCTGCCCTTGCACGATCGCAGTGGGCATCTATCCCGTCCTTGAGGCGCACATAGACCGACTGCGTGTTCCTGCCTGCAACAGAAGCCGGGCTGGCTATATGGTCGGCCCATTCGGAATCGACGATGATATAACCATCGCCGAACCGCATCTCGGAATGGACGAGCCTGCCATCGGCATCGCTGACAACCATGCGCGGCTCGAAGCCAAAGGCCTTTTCAAGCCAGGTCAATGCGGCCTGCGGATCCTGGTAGAATACGCCGGAGCCCAAGGTCGAGTGCTTGAACGGGTCCTCAACCGGCATCCGGCGAGCCGCGTCCTTCAAGCCTGTTCGGCGCGGACGGCGCGGCGCCGCCGCTCGCCTTTTAAGGTCTCGACGATGCGCACGCGCTTGACGCGACGCGGATCGGCGTCGAGCACATGGAACTCGAAACCCGGTATGGCCTGCACCACTTCGCCGCGCGCCGGCACCCGGCCAAGCGTGTTGAAGATCATGCCGCCGATCGTGTCGACATATTCGCCGTGCTCGCCGGCGGCGAAATCCTCGCCGATCATCTTGGCGACGTCGTCGATCTCGGCCTTGCCGTCGACGATGAAGACGCCTTCGCCGGCCTGGGTGATCATCGGCTCGTCCTCATCATGCTCGTCCTCGATATCGCCGACCACCATCTCGACGATATCCTCGAGCGAGACGAGACCGTCGGTGCCGCCATATTCGTCGATGACCAGCGCCATCTGGGTGCGCGTCGTCTGCATCCGCCCCATCAGGTCGGAGGCGAGCATCGACGGCGGCACGAACAGCACCGGTCGGATCAGGTTGAGATCGCCGATGGTGCGCGCCAGATCGACCTGGGCGAGATCGAGAACCGTCGCAACCGGGGTTTTCCTGGTCGTCCTGCCCTTTCTGACGCGGGCGACCTTGGTGATGTGCGCCAGCACGTCGCGGATATGAACCATGCCGCGCGGATCGTCGAGCGTCTCCGAATAGACCGGCATGCGGGAGTGTCCGGACTGCTCGAACAGCCCCAGAAGATCGCCGAGCTTCGTCGTGATCTCGACCGCCTCGATGTCGGCGCGCGGCACCATGACGTCCTCGACGCGCACTTCGCGCAGGCGCAGGATGTTGTTGAGCATGGCGCGTTCGCCGGGCGAGAAGGATTCTGCATCGCTCGCCGTTTCGGCAAGCGCACCGGCAATCTCCTCGCGCAGGCTGGTGCCATTGCGGTGCCTGAAAAGCCCGAGCACGCGATCGAACAGGGAAGGACCGGCAGGCGATGCCTCGCTGGCGAAGCTGCCGGTCGTGGTACTCGGACTCGAGCCCTCTTCCGTCGTTTCGGAAGGCTTGATCGCACTGCCGGCGTCGGAGCGGGCGGCAGTCTCTGGTTTGTCGTTCATCATCGTCCGGTCAATTGGTCTTTTGTAATTACGTGTAGGGATCGGGAATGGCAAGCCTCGCAAGTGCTGCGCGCTCTGTCGCTTCCATCAGTTCCGCTTCGGCATCCGTTTCGTGATCATAGCCCAGCAAATGCAGCAGGCCATGGATGACGAGATGGGAGATATGGTCCTCGACGGGCTTGTCTTCCAGTGCCGCTTCGCGCGCGACAGTCTCGGCGGCCAGCACGATGTCGCCGAGCATCGGCGGCAGAGGCCCGCCCCTGGCAAACGGAAAAGCCGGAAAAGACAGGACGTTGGTCGGCTTGTCCTTGCCGCGCCAGCCGGCATTGAGCGTACGGATATGGGCATCGTCGGAAAAGACTATGCTGAGCTCGGAACGGCCGTCCGCACCGGTTTCGGCAAAGGCGGCCGAGACGGCACGGTCGACAAGCTGCATCAGCGCCGCCTCGTCGGGCCAGTCGCCCGCCTCGATCGCGATATCGATTTCGACGGGAAGCAGTCCCCCCGCCTTTTGCTCCTCAGCCATGCGGCCGCATAATCATATCAGCTTTCGACACCCAAGCCCCTGGCCAGCTTGCCGTCACGGTCGTAGGCCTTGACGATCTCGGCGACCAGCGGATGCCTGACGACGTCGCCTTCATTGAAGCGTACGGTCACCATGCCGGTGACGCCGTCGAGGATTCTCAACGCCTCGACCAGGCCGGACTTGGTGTTCGGCGGCAGATCGATCTGGGTCGGATCACCGGTGACGATCATGCGCGAGTTCTCGCCGAGCCGGGTCAGGAACATCTTCATCTGCATCGGCGTGGTGTTCTGCGCCTCGTCGAGGATGACGGCGGCGTGCGCCAGCGTACGGCCGCGCATGAATGCCAGCGGCGCGATCTCGATGACCTCGGCGGCAATCGCCCGCTCGACCTTATCGGCCGGCATCATGTCATAGAGCGCGTCATAGAGCGGCCGCAGATACGGATCGACCTTCTCCTTCATGTCACCCGGCAGAAAGCCAAGCCGTTCACCGGCCTCGACCGCGGGGCGCGACAGCACGATGCGTTCGACCATGCCGCGTTCGAGCAGCATTGCCGCATGCGCCACCGCCAGATAGGTCTTTCCGGTGCCGGCCGGGCCGATGCCGAAGACGAGTTCCGACCGCTCCAGCGCGCGCATATAGGCGTCCTGGTTGAGTGAGCGGGCATAGATGGTCTTCTTGCGCGTCGATATCTGGGCGGCGGACACCTTGCCCTTGCGCTCCAGCGTCGGCAGCGTCAGCTGGTCGTCGGAGGCGATGGCCATGCGTACCGCGCCGTCGACATCGGACTGGCCGATATCGGTGCCTTTCTGCAGAATGCCGTAAAGATTGTCCAAGGCACGGCGCGCCTGCTCAGCGGCCGAAGAAGAGCCCTTGATGGTCAATTGATTGCCGCGCGAGCGGATGTCGACGCCGAGCTTCTGCTCGAGCCTAGCCAGATTCTCGTCGAACTGGCCGTAAAGGGCGCTGGCAAGCTTGTTATTGTCGAAAGTCAGTACGATGTGCGCCATATCCGAGGCCCCGGAGGGTAGATTCTGGGGCAGGTTCTTGACTTCAGCAGCGCTCAACCGTCTCTCCTCATCTGCCGAGGCCTTCAGGCCAATTCGGCGAACAGGCTGTTGTAGCCCGTCTTCGTGATTCGTACCTGGATAATGTCACCGATTTCGCCGGCCTTTTCATCAACAATAACTGGCTGCAGCCAAGGCGAGCGGCCAACCTTCTGGCCGGCCTGGCGGCCGGGCTTTTCGATCAGCGTGTCGATAGTCCTGCCGACCAGGCTTGCGCCGAAATCCTGCTGCTGTTTCAGAAGCAGCGCCTGCAGCCGCTGCAGGCGCTCGTCCTTGACGGCCTCCGGCACGTGGTCGCTCATCTCGGCGCCCGGCGTGCCAGGGCGCGGAGAGTATTTGAACGAGAAGGCCGAGGCATAGTTGACGTCTTCGACCAACTGCATGGTCGCCTCGAAATCGGCTTCCGTCTCACCGGGAAAGCCAACGATAAAATCGCCCGACAGTGCGATGTCGTTCCGTGCGGCACGGATGCGGTCGATCAACGTCAGATAGTCCTTGGCCATATGCCTGCGGTTCATCGCCTTGAGTATGCGGTCGGAGCCGGATTGCACCGGTAAATGTAGATAGGGCATCAGCGTAGGCAAATCACGATGGGCGGCGATCAATTCATCGTCCATGTCGCGCGGATGGCTGGTCGTGTAGCGCAGCCGCGCCAGACCTGGAATCTCTGCAAGCCTGAACAGCAGCCGGCCAAGGCCCCATTCCTCGCCGTCTTCGCCTCTTCCATGCCAGGCGTTGACGTTCTGGCCGAGCAGCGTCACCTCGCGCACGCCGGCATCCGCCAGGCGCTCGGCCTCGGCGACGATCTGTGCCACCGGCCGCGAGACTTCCGAGCCGCGCGTATAGGGCACGACACAGAAGGTGCAGAACTTGTCGCAGCCTTCCTGAACGGTCAAGAACGCCGTCACGCCGCGCCTGATCAGTTCGGCGCGCTTTGGCTGCGGCAGATGCTCGAACTTGTCCTCGACGGCATAGTCGGTCTCGACGATCTTTTCTCCGCTCCGCGCCCTCGCCAGCACACCGGGCAGCCGGTGATAGGTCTGCGGACCGATGACCAGATCGACGGCCGGCGAGCGGCGGATGATCTCGGCACCCTCGGCCTGCGCCACGCAGCCGGCGACGCCGACCAGCATTTCGCGCCCGGCCTTGGCACGTTCCGCCTTCAACTCACGGATGCGCCCAAGTTCGGAATAGACCTTTTCCGCCGCTTTCTCGCGGATGTGGCAGGTGTTGAGCAGCACCAGATCGGCCTCGCCAATGGCGTCGGTCGCGGCATAACCGTCGGCCGCCAGAGCATCGGTCATGCGCTGCGAATCGTAGACGTTCATCTGGCAGCCATAGGTCTTGACGAAGACCTTTCTGGTTGCGGCAGCCGGAACGACTAGGTCTTCGGCGGCAGCGCCGATGTCGTCGCGTTCTATCGTGTTCAATACCATTTCGCGGCTTCTAGCGCCTTTCCCTGACAAAAAACAGACGAATCTGGCCGGAACCTGCGCAGACTACCGGCTTGGGCGCGGTTCGGCGAGCGCCGCCTGCACCATCTCGCGCACCTGGCGTTCCATCTGCTTTGCCGTCTCCTTGCGGCTGGAGCCCTTGGAGAAAGCGATCGCCTCGCCAAAATGCACCTCGACGTCGAGAGCGCCCTCGGCCATGAGCACCTTGAGGTGCGGCATCAGCTCCTCATCGCCGATCCAGGCGGCAACCGGCCGATGCCGGCGGCCGAGCGGCACGCCATGCAGGCGCGTATAGACGATGGCCACCGGCTGGATGAATACCTGTTCGGCCGCCCCTTCCGCAATCGCCATTGTAGCGGCGCCGAACAGCGTACTCTTGAACGGCAGGATCATGTTGCCGTCGCCGGTCGAGCCTTCGGCGAACAGCACCATGGCGTCGCCCTTGGCCATGCGGGCGGCGATCTCGCTTGCCTGGTCGCCCGACGAACGTTTGCGCTCACGCTCGATGAAGACGGTGCGCTGCAGCTTCGACAGCATGCCGATCAGCGGCCAGCCGGCCATGTCGGCCCTGGCGATGAACGTCACGTCGACCATCGACCCCAGCACCATGATGTCGGTCCAGGAGATGTGGTTGGCGGCAACCAGCAATGGGCGCTGGCCGGACAGCGCTCCCTTGACATGGATGCGCAGCCCCAGCGCCCTGACGATCATCCTGTGCCAGATCTTCAGGATGAAGGTCTCGCGCCAGAGCCCGGTCCTCATCGACAGTATCTGCAAAGGCACAAGTACCAATGAGCCGACGACAACCAGCCCCAGCGCCAGGAAAATCCTGATTTTTCCGATCATCCGCACCACCCCGGCGTTTGGCTAGCGAAGATCGCGGCGCATGACAAGCGCGCCGGTTGGGCCGTGTTCCGGCGACTTGTAATAGTTGGCGCGCTTGCCGACCTCGTGGAAGCCGAGCCGCCGATAGAGCGCAATCGCGGCGACATTGGTCTCGTCGACCTCGAGGAAAAGTGCCTCGGCGCGCTGTGCGTGCAGTTCACGCAGCACCGCATCCATCAACTGCCAGCCGAGCCCCCGGCGCCGATGCGAGCGTGCCACCGCGACGGTCAGGATCTCCCCCTCGCCGGCCGCCAGCCGCGCCAGCACGAAGCCGACCGGCGGCTTGGCGCCCTGTCCGGTCTCGCGCGCGGCATAGCCGAACACCGTATCCTGCTCGAGCAGTGCGGCGAATTCATCCTCGGTCCACGGCCGCGCGAAATCCTCGCGATGCAGCACCGACATTGCCGTGCTGTCGGCAATCGTCAGCGGCTCGAGCGCATAGTCCCTGCGGCGCGGCTGGAGGAACGGAATGCGCATCAGTTTTTTTGCCTCGATAAAACAAAGCCGGCCTGCGGCTTGGCGTCGGCGCCGCGCAGATAGAGCGGCTTCGGCTTTTCGCCCTCGGCCTTTTTACCGGCACCTTGGGCCGCGGCCAGCCGGGCATAGACGGCGATGTCGGCGGTGGCCCCGATCGGGCCTGTATCAAAAGCGCGCCCGACCGAGGCCGCAATTTGCGATGTCGCAGTGCCGGCAAGAACCGCGGAGCAGTCAACCGCGATGGCGGCGGCTTGCGAAAGCGTGGTCACCGAGGGACCGTAAATCAAAACGGATGCTTCATCGTAAAGTGCCGCATGGATTTCCTCGCGCCCTGCATCGAGTGCGGCGAGAACGGCGCGGCCGGGAAACGTTACTCTCGCTTGCGCCGCCAGTGCTTCCAGAGTCGTCACGCCGATCGCCGGGATTTTCAGCGCCAGCGCAAGGCCGCGCGCCGCCGAGACGCCGACGCGCAGACCGGTGAAGGAGCCCGGACCGGTGGAAACGGCAATGGCGCCGAGGCCGGTAAATTCCGTTCCGGCCGCCTTCAACGCCCCTTCGATGACACCCATTAGATGCTCGGCATGACCCTTGCTGAGATCGAGCACCGAACGGCTGAGTTCTTTCCCGGCCGCCGCGTCGTAGACGCAGGCGGCGCAGAGATTGGCGGCACAGTCGATGGCAAGCAACTTCATGAAGCGGCCGGTTGAGACAGTTTCGAAAACAGCTTCCCTCTGCCCGCCAGGGCTGATCCTCGCAAGGGAATAATGGATAAATCGTCAGGCGACTTGGCTTCGGCGCGGGTCCAAGAATGTAAGTTTCGACGCACGCAATCGCCACAATAAGTATCGGGACTAGCCGACCTGCTCGATACGCAGCACGTGATTGTCCCAGACATAGTCCGGCTCGGAACGTATCGAGCTATCGGCCTCGACGATTTCGCCGGCGCCGGTCGTCGCCATGAAGCTTTCCCCATCGGGTGCAACGCCGCAGACCTCGACCAGCGCCTTGGTGGCGACGATGCGGCCGCTGGCCGCATCGATCACGGCAAGCGAATTCCCCTCAGGGGAAGACACGGCGATGGTGCCGGCGGCAGGGTTGGCGGCGACCGAGCCGATATAGTTCCTGAAGGCCGAGAGCACGTCCTGCGACATGTCGAGCAGTTCCAGTTCCTTGCCGCGCGGCGCGCGGCCGACCAGCGGGGGACGATCGGTGCCCGGCCCCCTGTACTGACAGCCGAACCAGACGGTACCGAACCGGTCGGCATCCATATGGCGGATCGACAGTTGGTGCAGCGCCGGCGGCAATTCGTGCTTTTCGGTGAGATCACCGGTAAGGCGGTCGACCAGAACATAGGAAGGCTTCATCGTTGCGATGTTGAGCTCGGCGCGGCCATAATCCGGATGCGTCTCGATGCCGCCATTGGCCACAGCAATCGTCCTGCCATCCGAAAGCAGCAAAAGCTCGTGCGGGCCTGTGCCGTAGGTCGGGACCTCGCCGATGCGCTTGAATTTCGCATGCGCGTCATAGATGCCGACGACGCCGGCGGCATTGTCGAAATCGTTCTCGGTGGCGTAGAGCAGCGCACCGTCGGCCGAGAACACGCCATGGCCGAAGAAATGCCGGCCGGCAACGCTGGCAATGGTGTGCGGTTCATCGCGGCCGGTATGGTCGAAGACGACAGCAAAGGTGCCCGGCTGCCTGGCAAACACCACCGAACGCTTAGACACCGGGTCGAAGGTAACGTCGTGGCCCCGATCGGGCAGATCGATCGTGTGCAACAACTTGCCGGCCTCGGACAGGACGGCCGCGCCATAGCTGCCGTCGCGCTTGACGAAAGCGGTGGCGAACACCGCCTCGGCGTCGAGTGTCTTTGCCCAGGCCGATGGCGCCATCGCCGCGACGAAACCAGCGCCTGCCGCCCTCAGGAAATCGCGCCGATCGATCAGCGGCATCCTCATGATCAGTCGCCATCCAGTGACGAGAACCCGACGGTCAGGCCGAATTCGGCGGTCAGCCTGGTGCCGATCAGGGTCGTCAGGCTGGATGTCACCAGCGAGAAATAGTCGAGCTCCTGGCGCAGCGCCGGATCGGCAAGTGCCTTGTCGATCGGACCCCTGATCGCCTTGGCCGCCTCAATCCCGTTGGTGAGCTGGATGTGGACCGATTCCGCCATCCAGCGCGCATCGGGCGGCAGCGCGTCGCCAAGCTGCGAGGCCTGGAACAGCGCGTCCATGCCCGCCAGATTCCCGGTCAGCGAGCGGGCGGTGTTTTGCGAGCGCCAATAGATCGCCTGTTTCGGTTTGTCGGCCTCCGGCTTGGCGCCCAGGAAGCCTTTCAAGCGTACATCGCGCACCATTTCCAGCTCGTTGATGAAGACGCCGACCAGTTCGGTCACCGCTTCAGTGCCGTTGTGGTAGAGCGCGTTCTGCGGACCCGGATTGGCCCAGAGCGCGGCAAAGCCGTCGGGCTTGGTCCAGGCATCGGCGACCTCGCCGGCGATCGTCTCGATATTGCCGGCAATGGCCGCGCCATAGGCGCAGCGATAGGCGTCGTCCCTGCCGGCCAATTGACCGGCGCCGTCGCCATGGAGCACGAATTCCAGTGCGCCGAGCCCTTGCATGGCGACGCTCTTTGTCGCCAGCTGGGCCGGATCGGCGGCTGTCGGATCCTTGCCGGCAAGTGCTGCCTGCACCTGCTTCAGGCCGATGCTCTTGCGGTCCGGCCAAAACAGCATGCGCTCAAGCCGGTTGTTTTCCGCGATCGGCCCGAAACGGATGATTTCCACCACCGACCAGGCATCCACGACACCGGAGAATTCGGCGCGCGCCGCATCGAGATTGTCTTGCGAGGGCGCCTGGCAAAGCGTGTGCATTGCCTCGGTCAAGCTGTCCGCATGGTCATGCAGCCTGGCATAGGCCGGGCGGACGAAGCCGTCGATCGCCCGCTGGATCACATCCGAAGCCTTCACCGCCGCGGATGCCGGCAGCGCACCGGCGAGGACCAGCATCAGAGCGAGTGCAAGACGCTTCCGCATCAGAGCGACTCCAGAAACTTGATCAGCGCGGCGCGATCGGCCGCATCGGCAGCGGCAAAGCGGTCACGCGCCTTCTGGCCCTCGCCGCCATGCCACAGAATCGCCTCGGCCAGGCTGCGTGCGCGCCCGTCATGCAGGAAGAAGGTGCTGCCGCTGACGGTCTGGGTGAGTCCGATGCCCCACAGCGGCGGCGTGCGCCATTCGCTTCCCGTGGCCTCGCCCACCGCCTGTCCGTCGGCAAGGGCGGGTCCCATGTCATGCAGCAGGAAATCGGAATAAGGCCAGATCAGCTGGAAGGCCTGCGCCTTGTTCGGGGTGCCGCGACGGGTGACGAATTTCGGCGTATGGCAGGAGATGCAGCCCATATCGTAGAACAGTTTTTTGCCGGCGAGCACGTCCGGTCTGTCGAGATCGCGCCGGGCCGGCACGGCAAGGTTTTGCGAATAGAAGGTCACGAGGTCCATGACCGGCGGTGGAGCTTCGACCGGACCGAGGCGCTCCTGCACACCGTTGGGTAGGGCACGGCAGGTCTTTTCTGCGGCGCTGCAATCGCCCCAGTGCTTCGGCACTTCGGGCGTCGAAATGCCGATATCGCCGGCAAAAGCGTCCGCCGATTGCTGACGGATCGACGCCGCCTGCGCCTTCCAGCCGAAACGGCCGAGCGTCAGTTCACCGCTGCTGCCGTCGCGTATTATGTTGGGCCTGCCGGAAATCCCGTCACCGTCGCGGTCGGTCGCATCAGCACGCGCAAGGATGTCGGCAGGAGCGATCTGCTCGACCAGGCCGAGGCCGATCATCGGCGGAGTCATGCGCGGCGACAGCGTGGTGTGTGGACCGAGCGGCCCGTAGGCGAGACCGTCGACCGAATAGCTCGGCTTGCGCAGCGACACCGTGCTGCCGTCCGCCAGTTTTACTTTTTGCTCCTGATAATTGACATGCATCCTGCCTTCGCCCTGCAGGCCGGGAACGGCCAATTCCTGCAATTGCGTGCCGTAGACCGGGTCGGGGAAGTTGAGCACCTTGTGATCGGCGAGCGCGGCTTTCTCCTCCTCGGTACTGGCTTCCCTTGCCAGACGCAGGAACATCGACGTGGTGCCGCTGTCGCCTTCAGGTGGATGGCCGCGGCCGTCCTTCAGATGACAGTTCTGGCAGGCGCGCTCGTTGAACAGCGGACCGAGCCCATCAGAGGCCTGTGTCGAGGATGGCGAGGATACCCAGTTCTTGCGGAAAATGGCGTTGCCGAGCTTGAAGGTACCCTCTTCCTCGAAGCTGATGTTGGCAGAGGATTGCGAGAAGGCGTCCTTGTTGACGTCCTTCTTCGAGGTGCCGGCGCCACCCTGCATCAGCTCGAATTGCTCGGGCTTGGAGAAATCGCTGGCCGGCCTGGTGATGGCGACGACGCGCGCCAGATCCTTCGGCGTCAGATCCGTGCGGCTGGTGGCAAGCCCCGCCGGTTGCGGCGCCCCGGCCAGCGCCGAGGCTGTGAGCGTCGCCACCACGGCAAGAAAGGCGCCGCGAAGGATACCGTATCGCGGCTTCTTCTGAGGCGGCAGGCCGCAACCTTCGGCCGGCCGCAAGCGGCGCATGAAATCTAGGGGGCGCCGCATTCCCGCATATCCTTATTCCGCCTCGTCGGCCGACGCCGCGTTGAGCTGGCCGTACTTTTCCTCGCCGATCGAGGCGAGCAGGTCGAGTTGCGTTTCGAGGAAGTCGATATGACCTTCCTCGTCAGCTAGCAATTCCTCGAACAGCTTCATCGTCACGTAGTCGCCTGCTTCGTTACAAACCTCGCGCGAACGCTTGTAGGCGGTGCGCGCGTCATATTCGCCGGCAAGATCGGATTCGAGCACTTCCTTGACATTCTGCCCGATGCGCAGCGGCGCCACGGACTGCAGGTTTGGATGGCCCTCGAGGAAGATGATGCGCGCCACGAGCCGGTCGGCATGGTGCATTTCCTCGATCGATTCAGCGCGTTCCTTCTTCGCCAGCTTGGCGTATCCCCAGTCTTCCAGCAGCCGGAAATGCACCCAGTATTGATTGACTGCCCCAAGTTCCAGAAACAGAGCCTCGTTAAGCCGCTCTATGATCTGCTGTTCGCCTTTCATGGGTTCTGCTCCCGTATTGGACGCGCAGGCCTCTGACGCGATCCAGGTGTGAAACGATGTCCACGCCACTCGCCGCCGAGCGGGCGTGGTAATTTTCGGTGACCCGAATGATCGTTTCGACCACATTTGGGAAGCAGCCGCAACAGCGACCGCGCTTGTGCATGGCATGATAGACCTTCGCCGGCACGATCAGCTGCCAGGGGTCCTCATCCAGCAGTCCGACGATCGTCTGCTCTATCTCCTTTTCGGTGATGATGTTGCAATGGCAGATCAGCATTTGTCGCCCTGGCTAACGGCGCTTCGTTGCGCCGCGTGGCTGGTGGTTTCGATAGTTTACTGGAACACCTTGTCCGGTGAATCGAGGCTGTCCGAGCCCTCGAAGGCGATGGCATTGAGCTTCAGGGTACCGACGCCGCGTTCGATCGACTTGGTCTGATCGACCAGTGCGTCGATCGCCGCCTGCACGGTGGCGTTGCCTTCCGTGTTGCCTTCTCCGATCTGCTGGTCGTAGGCCTCGCCGGCAAGCGCCTGCGCCTTGATGGCCTCCATCTTGGCGATGGTGACGTCCAGCTTAGCCGACAATTCCTTGTCGATCGCCGGATCGGCTTGCCTGACCATGTCGGCCACCGACGGCCCCTCGACGACCGTGCCGTCAAGCCGCGTGTAGCTGCCGTGATAGGCGGCACGGATGCCGATCGCGTCATAAAGATGGGAGTTGTAGGTGTTGTCGGAGAAGCAATCGTGCTCCTCTTCCGGATCGTGCAGCAAGAGGCCGAGCTTCATCCGCTCGCCAGCGAGCTCGCCATAGGACAGCGACCCCATGCCGGTGAAGATGATCGAAATGGCGGCGTTCGGCTCGCCATCGACAAGGTTCTTGCGGGCGGCGCCGCCTTCCTTCCAGTCGTCGACCATATCCTTTAGATCGGAAACCAGAAGGTCGCTCGCCGATTTCAGGTACTGCGCCCGGCGGTCGCAATTGCCGCCGGTGCAATTGGTGAGGTCGTAATCGGTGTAGGGCCGCTCGCCGGCGCCCGGACCGGTGCCGTGCAGGTCTTGCCCCCAAAGCAGGAATTCGATGGCGTGATAGCCGGTCGCCACGTTGGCCTCGATGCCGCCCGCCTCCTGCAGTGTGCCGGAGAGGAACTCCGGCGTCAGGTTGGTGGCGTCGACCTTCTTGCCGTTGATCTCGATCGACTTGTTGGCGATCACATTGGCGGTGTAGAGCGCGTTGGCGTCCGATTCGGTGCCGTAGCTCTTGGCGACATAGTCGATCAAGCCCTCGTCGAGCGGCCAGGAGTTCACCTTGCCTTCCCAGTCGTCGACGATGGCATTACCGAAGCGATAGACCTCGGTCTGCTGATAGGGAACGCGCGATGCCTTCCACGCCTCGCGGGCGGCGTTCAGCGTTTCGGCAGATGGCTTGGCGAGCAGTGCATCGACAGCCTTGTCGAGCGCCTCGGCCGTGATCAGCGAATCCTCGTATTTGGCGAGCGCGATGTCGGAATAAGTCTTGATGACCGCCTTGGCATCGGTTTGCGCCTTGGCCGGCAGCACGAACACCGCCGCCGTCAGCATGGCGGTGGAGCTGATCGCCGCAAGCCTGCCGCCATACCGCGCGGTCATCATCGTTCTCATGATTGTCTCTCCTCGGGAATCAATGAAATGCCGGTGCCGCGGCGGGCAATTGCCAGCGGGCAAAGAAGGGTCGCGCCATCGCGCGGTTCGCGGAAGAAAGACACCGAAATGCCTCCAATCGAAAGGGTTCAAGGCCCAGACATCAAAGGGATGCGCTGACGCGCGAGCTTCCATAAAACGGCGAAGACACCGCATGTCAACTGGGGGCGTAGAAAAAATTCAATTGAAACAACAGTTTAGAATTATTCTAAACTAGAACTGTCAACTTTAACGCCGATGTATAGGGTATGCCGGCGCATGACTCGGTTGACAGGCGGCCGTTCCGGGTGCGACCCGGATCGGCGCTCTTGCGAGGGCCGGACAATCGCCACCTGGCGGGACGTCCTAGATTTGGATGAGGAATCGGGCTGTTATGAAGAACGGGGTCGTCATTGTCGGTGCGGGTCATGCGGGCGTGCAAGCGGCCGCCAGCCTGCGCGAAGAAGGCTATGACGGCCCGGTGATCCTGATCGGCGACGAAAACGAATTGCCCTACCACAAGCCGCCGCTGTCGAAGACCTTCATCAAGGATCAGCAAGCAAAGCCGCAGCCGTTGCGTGGCGAAGCTTTTTATACCGGCAGCACCATCGACTTCCGGCCAGGCATCCGGATCGAGCGCATCGACGCAGGCGGCCACAGGCTGGAGATATCAGGCGGTGGCGTGCTGCCGTTCGACCGGCTGATCCTCGCCACCGGTGCGCGGCCGCGCCTGCTGCCGCTGCCGGGTTCGGAGCTTTCCGGCGTTGTGTCGCTGCGCTCGCTCGGCGATGCCCGCCTGATCCGCGAATTGAGCGCGCAAAGCGAGGAGGTCGTCATCCTCGGCGGCGGCTTCATCGGCCTGGAGATTGCCGCGACGCTCACCGCGGCCGGCCGCAAGGTTGCGGTGGTCGAAGCGGTCGACCGGCTGCTCGGCCGCGCCGTGGCGCCGGTCATCGCCGGCCATGTGCGCCAGCGGCTGGAAGCCACCGGTGTGCGCATCCTTACCGGCACCACCATCGAACGGCTGGAGGGTGAGAACGGCCGTATTTCGGCTGCTATCACCTCATCCGGCGAAAGATTGCCGGCGCAGATGGTCGTCATCGGCATCGGCGTCGTGCCGAATGTCGAATTGGCCGAAGCCGCCGGCATTGCCATCGCCAACGGCATCCGCGTCGACAAGCAGATGCGCACGTCGGTGCCGGAAATCCTCGCCATCGGCGACGCCGCCTCCTACCGGCACTGGTTCACCGGCGGCGATGTGCGGCTGGAATCGGTACAGAACGCCACTGACCAGGCGCGGCTTGCCGCGCGCACCGTCGTCGGCCACGCCGACAATTACTCGGCGGTGCCGTGGTTCTGGTCCGATATCGGCGACATGAAGCTGCAGATGGTCGGCCTGATTGCGGGCGGCGACAGCCATGTCGTGCTGGGCGACGTAGCCGAGAACAAATTCTCGATCTACCACTACGCCGGAAGCCGGCTGCTCGGCATCGAATCGGTCAATCGGCCAGGCGACCATATGCTTGGCCGCAAGATGCTCGGCGCCGGCTTTTCGCCGTCGCCGCAGATTGTCGCGACCGGGCCCGACGGGCTGAAGGCGGCGCTCGTCGCCTTCCAGCAGGCAGAGCCCGCAAGAGCGGCCGGATAGCTCAGGCGGCGCGGGCCTCGCGGATCGAACTTTCCAGGATGTCGAGCGCCTCGTTCATGACGCCATCCTGGATGGTGATCGGCGCGAGGAAGCGGATGACGTTGCCGTAGACGCCGCAGGTCAGCAGGATCAGGCCCTTGTCGAGCGCCTTCACCCGGACCGCATTGGCGAGTTCCGGCGACGGCAGGCCCTTCTTCACGTCGTTGAACTCGACCGCGTTCATGAAGCCGGGGCCTCTGATATCGACGATCTCCGGCGTCTCGTCGCGGATCGATTGCAGACGCTGCTTCAGACGGTTGCCCAGCGTGTTGGCACGGTCGCAGAGCTTCTCCTCGTCGATGACGTCGAGCACGGCATGCGCCGCGGCAACGCCGATCGGGCTGCCACCATAGGTGCCGCCGAGCCCGCCGGGGTTCGGCGCATCCATGATCTCGGCACGCCCGGTGACCGCCGCCAGCGGGAAGCCGCCGGCCAGGCTCTTGGCCATGGTGGTGATGTCGGCTGCCACCTCGTGGTGGTCCATGGCGAACATCTTGCCGGTGCGGGCAAAGCCGGTCTGCACTTCGTCGGCGACCAACAGCATGCCGTGCTGGTCGCAGATCTTGCGCAATGCGGTCATGAAATCGCGCGGCGCCTCGTAGAAGCCGCCCTCGCCCTGCACCGGCTCGACGATGATCGCGGCGACGCGGGCCGGATCGACATCGGCCTTGAACAGCCGGTCGAGCGCAGCCAGCGAATCGGCGACCGACACGCCGTGCAGCGCCACCGGGAACGGCGCATGGAAGACATCCGCCGGCATGGCGCCGAAGCCGACCTTATAGGGCACGACCTTGCCGGTCAGCGCCATGCCCATGAAGGTGCGGCCGTGAAAGCCGCCGGAAAAAGCGATGACCGCCGGCCTGCCGGTGGCGTTGCGGGCAATCTTGATGGCATTCTCCACCGCCTCGGCGCCGGTGGTGACGAAGATCGTCTTCTTGTCGAACTTGCCGGGCAGCATGCCGTTGAGCCGTTCGGCCAGCCTGACATAGCTCTCATAGGGCACGACCTGGTAGCAGGTGTGGGTGAAGCGGTCGAGCTGCGCCTTGACCGCTTCGATCACCTTCGGATGACGGTGGCCGGTGTTGACGACAGCGATGCCGGACGAGAAATCGATATAGCGCCGGCCTTCGACGTCCCAGATCTCCGAGTTTTCGGCGCGATCGGCATAGATCTGCGTGGTCATGCCGACGCCGCGCGAAATCGACTGGCTCTTGCGTTCGGAAATGGCTGAATTTGTCATCGTATCCCTCACCGGGCCAGCGCCCGCTCTCGTTTGATGGCTGTTGAGACTCTTCTGGGCTTATTTCAGGTTTTCCTCAAGTTGGCAGCATCGCCGGGCGATTGGGCCTGCCGATGCCGGTGTCGGCAGCCGAACGCCCGCCGCTCATGCCGTCCTGACAAACCCTTCGCTCGCCCGAAGCAGATTGCGCGTGTAGTCCTCGGTGACGCGGCGCTCGACGAGATCGCCGGCGGTGAGGTGCTCGACCGCTTCGCCGTTCTGCATCACCATCAGCCGCTCGCACATGTGGGTGATGATGGCGAGGTCGTGGCTGACCATCAGGAAGGTCAGCTTGCGGCGGCGCCGGATCTCCTCCAGCAGGTTCAGCACCTCGGCCTGCACCGAAGCGTCGAGCGCCGAGGTCGGCTCGTCGAGCAGCAGGATCGATGGTTCCAGGATCAGGGCGCGCGCGATCGCCACGCGCTGGCGCTGGCCGCCGGACAATTGATGCGAATAGCGAAAACGGAAACCGGTGCCCAGGCCGACCTCGTCCAGCGCCCGCTGGATGCGCTTTTCGCCGTCGGCGAAGCCGTGGATGGCGAGTGGCTCCTGCAGCAGGCGGTCGACGGTCTGGCGCGGGTGCAGCGAGCCGTACGGGTCCTGGAACACCATCTGTACCTCGCGATAAAACGCCTTGTCGCGGCGCGCGCCGAGCGTTTTGCCGTTGACGGTAATGGTGCCCGATGCGGCAGGCGCCAGGCCGGCGATTGCCCTGAGCAACGTCGACTTGCCGGAGCCGGACTCGCCGACGAGGCCGAACGATTCACCGGATTGCACCTCGAGGCTGACGCCTTTCAGCGCGCGGAAGCGGTCGAACATCACCTCCAGCCTGTCGACGGAAAGGGCTGCCGTCATGCCGCCCACTCCGGCTTGCGGTCGAGCACCGGCAGCGGGTGGCGGTCGGCGCCGATCTTCGGCATGCAGTTGAGCAGGCCGCGCGTATAGGGATGCTGGGCGCGGCCGAGTTCCGAGGCCTTGAGCTGTTCGACCACCTTACCGGCATACATGACGATGACACGATCGCAGAAGGACGAGACCAGGCGTAGATCGTGCGAGATGAAGATCAGCCCCATGCCGCGCTCGCTGACCAGCCGGTCGAGGATGCCGAGCACGTCGAGCTGCACGGTGACGTCAAGTGCCGAGGTCGGCTCGTCGGCGATCATCATTTCCGGCCCGGCGATCAGCATCATGGCGATCATGGCGCGCTGGCCCATGCCGCCGGAAACCTCGTGCGGATGCAGGTCGAAGACACGGGCCGGATCGCGGATCTGCACAGCCTCCAGCATGGCCAGCGCGCGGTCGCGGGCTTCGGCCCTGGAGACTTTCTCATGCGTACGCAGCGTCTCGACTATCTGGCGGCCGATACTCATCACCGGGTCGAGCGAATATTTCGGATCCTGCAGGATCATGGCGATACGCTTGCCGCGCAGCGCTCGCCGCTCGCGCGGCGAGGCGGCCAGCAGGTCGATGCCGTCGAAAGCAAGCGTCTTCGCGGTCACCTCGGCCTGCGGCGGGGTGACGCCCATGATGGCGCGGCCGGTCTGCGACTTGCCCGAACCGCTCTCGCCGACGATGCCGAGCCGCTCGCGGCCGAGCGAGAAGGAGACGCCGCGCACTGCCTCGATCAGGCCGGTGCGCGTCGGGAAGGTGACGCGCAGGTCGTCGACTTCGAGAAGCGTGCTCATTGGTCACCGCTTCGGGGATCGAGCGCGTCGCGCAGGCCGTCGCCGAGCAGGTTGAAGCCGAGGCTGACGATGAGGATGGCAAAGCCCGGCGCGCCCGCCACCCACCACTGGTCGAGCACGAAGCGGCGGCCCGACGCGATCATCGCGCCCCATTCCGGCAGCGGCGGCTGCGCGCCGAGGCCGAGGAAGCCGAGACCGGCGGCGGTCAGGATGATGCCGGCCATGTCGAGCGTCACCCTGATGATCAGCGAGGAGATGCAGAGCGGCATTATGTGGCGAAGCACGATGCGGAACGGCGAGGCGCCCATCAGCTGCACCGCCTTGATATAATCGGAATTGCGCACGGTCAGCGTTTCGGCGCGCGCGATGCGGGCATAGGGCGGCCACGAGGTGATGGCGATGGCAAGCACGGCGTTTTCGATGCCGGGGCCGAGCGCGGCAACAAAGGCCAGCGCCAGGATCAGCTTCGGAAAGGCGAGAAAGATGTCGGTGATGCGCATCAGGATCGCATCGGTCCAGCCGCCGGAGTAACCGGCGACGGTGCCAACCAGCAAGCCGATGGGCGCGGCGATGATGGCAACCAGAACAACGACGTACAGTGTCCAGCGCGAGCCGAAGATGATGCGCGAATAGATATCGCGGCCGAGATCGTCGGTGCCGAACCAGTGCGCCGCACTTGGCGCCAGCAGCCGCGAGCCCTTGAGGTCGCCGAATGTCGGCGAATAGGGCGCCAGCACATCGGCGAAGGCTGCGACCAACAACAGGGCGATGATGATGAGCAGGCCGAGAAACGCCAGCCGGTTGGCGGAGAAGCGCCGCCAGGCCACATAGGCGCGGCCGAGCCTTGCCTGCACGCGCGACGCCGGCCGCTCGCTGAGCAGCCAGTCGCGGCGGGAGAGGGCCCCGGCGTGGGAGGCGGTCATGACGATGCCTCTTGAAGCTGTCGACCCCTACTCCGGTCTGCTTCGCAGACCACCTCTCCCCCGTTCGACGGGGGAGAGGAAAGGCGCCACGCGTGCGACCAGCTTTTCCTCTCCCCCGGGCAGGCGGAGAGGTGGCCCGAAGGGCCGGAGTGGGGGTGATTGGCCGCAGCAAAGCGCGAAAGTGCGATACCTCTGCTCATGCTGCCTTGGTCCTTGGGTCGAGCACCCGGTAGAGCAGGTCGGAGAATAGGTTGATGGCGATGAAGACCGAGCCGATGATGATGGTGCCGCCGAGCACGGCATTCATGTCGGCATTCTGCAGCGAGTTGGTGATGTAGAGGCCGATGCCCGGCCACGAAAACACCGTCTCGGTCAGCACCGAGCCTTCGAGCAGCCCGGCATAGGACAGAGCGATCACCGTAACCATCGGCACCGCGGCGTTGCGCAGCGCATGACCCCAGATGATGCGCGTTTCCGACAGGCCCTTGGCGCGCGCCGCGACGATGTATTCCTGGGTGAGTTCGTTCAGCATGAAGGAGCGCGTCATGCGGCTGATGTAGGCGAGCGAGAAATAGCCGAGCAGCGAGGCAGGCAGGATGATGTGGCGGAAGGCATCGGCAAATACGTCCCACTGCCGTTGCCAGAGTGCATCCAGCAGGTAAAAGCCGGTAATCGGCGTGAACGTGTATTCGTAGACGACATCGAGGCGGCCGGGAAAGGCGACCCACTGCAACTTGGCATAGAACAGCACCAGCGCCAGCAGCCCCAGCCAGAAGATCGGCACGGAATAGCCGACAAGGCCGATGATGCGCACGACCTGGTCGATGATGCTGCCGCGCCGCACCGCGGCCAGCACGCCGAGCGGCACGCCGATCACCGAACCGATCAGTGTCCCCAGTGTCGCCAGTTCGAGCGTCGCGGGAAAGGCGCGGCGAATATCGGTCATCACCGGATTGGTGGTCAGCACCGAGGTGCCGAAATCACCGTTCAGCGCATGTTTGACATAGATGTAGAACTGCTCGACCAGCGGCAGGTCGAGGCCCATTTCGCGGCGCGTGCGTTCGACGACATTGGCCGGCGCTCGGTCGCCGAGCACCGCCAGCACCGGGTCGATCGGGATCACGCGGCCGATGAAGAAGGTCACGGCGAGCAGACCGAGATAGGTCGTTATCGCGATGACCAGGAACCGGGCGATTGATGAGGCCACGGCAACGGCGCGGGCGCCGCCGCGCCCTGCCGTCACTTCGCTTTCAGCCACACTCATACGGCGCGTCCGCCGGCGTCACTCCTTCGAGACGGGGCCGACGAAGTTGGTGTCGAAGCTCGGGCCGAGTGCAAAGCCCTTGAGGTTCTTGCGCAGGCCGGCCACTTCCAGCTGCTGGTGGATGATGACGAAGGGGCTGGTGTCGAGGATCTCCTTCTGAAGATCCTGGTACATTGCGGCGCGCTTTGCCGCGTCCTTCTCGAGCAGGGCCGCTTCCGTCTGCTTGGTCAGGTCCGGAATGTCCCAGGCGTTGCGCCAGGCCAGCGTCTTGGTCTTGCCTTCATCCGAATTGTCGGGGTTGCTGGCGAAGGTCTGGGCGTTGGAGTTCGGGTCGAAATAGTCCTGGCCCCACTGGCCGATATAGATGTCGTGGTTGCGGGCGCGGTATTTGGTCAGCGTCTGCTTGCCGTCGCCGGGGATGATCTCCAGCTTGATGCCGGCCTGTCCCAGCGTCTGCTGGATTGATTCCGCCATGCCCGTCGTCGGCTGCCCGGTGCGCACGTCCATGGTAACGCTGAAGCCGTCGGCGAGGCCCGCCTTGGCAAGCAGTTCCTTGGCCTTGGCCACGTCGAGCTTGAACGGGTTTTCGTCCAGTTCGCCGAGCACGCCCTTGGGCAGGAAGGTCTGATGGATCTCGCCGATGCCCTTGAGGATGGTCGAGCTCAAGGCGTCGTAGTCGACCAGATATTTGAAGGCCTGGCGAACCTCGGGCTTGGCGAGATTCGGGTTCTTCTGATTGAGGCTGATGTAAAAGACCGTGCCCTTCGGCGCTGAGGTGGTGGTGAGGTCGGCGTTCTTGGCAATCGCGTCGAGATCGTTCGGTTCGAGATTGCGGGCAACGTCGATGTCGCCGGCCTCCAGCGCCAGACGCTGGCCGGAGCTTTCCTTCATGTTGCGATAGATGATCCGCGCAAGCTTTGCCTTTTCACCGTTGTAATTGTCGTTGCGCTCGAGGACGACGGCCTCGTTGGCGCGCCATTCGCGCAGCTTGAAGGCACCGGAGCCGGCATAGCCGGTCTTCAGCCAGGCATTGCCGAAATCATTGTCCCATTTGTAGTCGGCGCTCGGCGTGACCGCGGCGACATGCTCCTTGACCAGCTTGGCGTCGACGACCGAGGCGACCGTCGCCGACAGGCAGTTCAGCACGAAGCTCGGCGCATAGGCCTTGTCGACGGTGAACTGGAACGTCGTATCATCAACGGCCTTGGCCTTCTCGGTGACGTTGCCGCCATCGATGCCGAACTGGCCGATGATGAAGGCCGGGCTCTTGTCGAGCTTGATGGCGCGCTCGAACGAATAGGCGACGTCCGCCGCCGTGATCGGATTGCCGGAAGCGAATTTGAGGCCGGGCTTGAGCTTGAACGTGTAGGTCAGGCCGTCGTCGGAGACGCTCCAGCTTTCGGCGAGATCGCCTTTGACCTTCGAGGTGTCGCTGAGGTCGAGGCGCACCAGGAGATCGTAGGTGTTGCCGGTGATCTCGGCGGTCGACAATTCGAATGCCTCGCCCGGATCCATGGAGATGATGTCGTCGATGGCGAAACCCTCGACCAGCGTGTCGGCGGGCGTGACCGCGAAGGCAGGCGCACCGGCCAGAAGCAGCGCGGACATGGCCGCGCCCGCGAGCAAGAAGCGGGAGCGTAGAGCAAACTTTTCCATCATCATTTTAACTGTTCCCTGTTTTTGTTGACCTGAGTTCCCGGCTCAGGGTTGTGGCATTTCTTGCCGCGTCGAACGGTGATCCCCGGACCGTTGTCTTGGCAATTTTTTGTGCGGTTCCGGTTCACCATATCCGGCGGTTTCGAGCGCGGCAACGAGCATTTGCAGAACGGTCGATTGGGCCAGACCGGCGGTGCGAAAATCCGGCTATTTCAGCGCGGTAACCAGGTCGGCGTCGGGAAAGCAGGTAGCGGAACGGCCGTTGCTGGCCTGCCATTTGCCGATCGAGCGGCGCGTCTTGAAGCCGGGCAGGCCGTCGGCGCTGCCGACATCGTAGCCCTTGGCTTCCAACGCCCGCTGCAGGGCGGCGATGTCGGAGCGGTAGAGCCCGCCGACCGCGCCCCAATTGCCCGAGAAATTGCTGTCGCCATGGGCGATGCGATCGGCGCCATGGCCGATGAACAGGGCATAGAGATCGCTGGTGTTATACTGCTTCAGCACATAGAAATTGGGAGTGACGATGAAGGCCGGGCCGCTACGCCCGGCCGGCATCAAAAGAAAGCCCTCGGCTTTCAGTTCGCTCGCCGGGAACGGTTTACCCGACACACGCCTGATGCCCATATCAGCCCATTGCGAAATCTTCTTGCCCTGGTCGGGACCTTCGAGCGAACACGACACGCTCTCCGGCACCGTCACCTCGAAGCCCCAGCCACGGCCCCTGACCCAGCCATAATGCACGAGATAATTGGCGATCGATGCCAGTATGTCGGGCGTCGAATTCCAGATGTCGGTGCGGCCGTCGCCGTCGAAATCGACGGCATGCTTGAGGAACGAAGTCGGCATGAACTGCGGCTGGCCGAGCGCCCCTGCCCAGGACGATTTCATCGCGCCGACTGGGGCAAGCCCGCGCTCGACGATCTCCAGCGCCGCCAGCAACTCGGTGCGGAAGAATTCCTTCTTGGTCGACATGAACGCCTTGGTGCCCAGCACCTCGAAGGCGTCATAGGGCAGCTTCGCTGCGCCGAAGCCGCTCTCGCGGCCCCAGATCGCCAGCAGCACTTCGCCGGGCACGCCGTAGCGTTTCTCGATCGCGGCCAGCGTGCTCGCATTGGCTGCCTCGCGGGTGCGTCCGCCGGCGGTCACCGCACGGACTATCTTTTCGGCGAAATAGGCTCCGGGCGAACCGAACTCGGCCTGATGCTGCTTCTGCGGCGTCGTCGCCTTCTCGCCCGGCTTCACCAGGTCGGGCAGCTGGAGGTTCGGCTTGACGCCGTCGAAGGCGGCATCGAAGGTCCTCTTGGAGATGCCTTTGGCCTTGGCTTCGGGCCAGAGGTCGTTGCCAAGCCAGGCGCGGAACTGGTCGTCGATCTTTGCCGCGGAGGCCGGGGTGGCGAGGAGGAAGGCGGCAAGGGCTGCGAGAAGAAACGCGACGGCTATTTTGTGAAAGCAGCGATCCGTCCCACCCCCCTCTGTCCTGCCGGACATCTCCCCCGCAAGGGGGGAGATTGGCTGTCGCCTCTGCTTCCGCCAATTTTCGACGTTGAAAAATTGGCGGCGAGATTGACGCTGCCGATCTCCCCCCTTGCGGGGGAGATGTCCGCCAGGACAGAGGGGGGTGGGACGGAGTGCCAAGTTTGCAGTCATGATCCGCACCTTCCCCGCAACTCGCCTCAAAACACCGTCCGCGAGCGCAGTGCGGCGGCCAGCGTGCCTTCGTCGAGATAATCGAGTTCGCCGCCGACCGGAACGCCGTGCGCCAGGCGCGTCACCTTGATATCGAAGCCGGAAAGCTGGTCCGTGAGGTAGTGCGCTGTGGTCTGGCCCTCGACCGTGGCGTTGACGGCGAGGATCACTTCCTTGACCTCGCCGCCGGCGACGCGATCGACCAGCGAACGGATGTTGAGCTCATCAGGACCAATGCCGTCGAGCGGCGACAGCGTACCGCCGAGCACATGGTAACGCACGTTCATGGCGGTCGCCCGCTCCAGCGCCCAAAGGTCGGCCACGTCCTCGACGACGATGAGCGTGGTGGGGTCGCGGCGCGGGTCAGTGCAGATCATGCATGGATCCGAGGTATCGACATTGCCGCAGGTCGAGCAGATGCGCACCTTGTCGACCGCCTCGCCCATGGCGGCAGCGAGCGGCGCCAGCAGCTGTTCCTTCTTCTTGATGAGGTGCAGCGCGGCGCGCCGTGCCGAACGCGGACCGAGCCCCGGCACCTTGGCCAGCAGCTGGACCAGGCGTTCGATCTCGGGACCGGCGATTCGCTTCGACATCGCACCGGTTTAGACCATGATCCCGAAAAGTGGAAACCGGTTTTCGGAAAAGATCATGGTCAAACAAGACGATAGAGCCCATTCCGATCTATCGGAATGGATCAGGCTCTAGATTTTTCAACGTGTTTTGGAACACTGCTGAGGCGCGTGTTGTTCGACGCGCAAAAGAGGCAATCGCGTCGGCTTTGCGCCGCGCCTCATTGCCCTGCCGGGCATTTCTCCCCGTATAGTGACGGGGAGAAAGGGCCGGCCGCGACCCTCGGCCCCTTGTTGCGACGCCGGAAATTGGCGAAATCCTTGGCCACAGCGTCCTTCTCCCCGTCACTATACGGGGAGAAGATGGCGGCAGCCAGATGAGGGGCGGCGGCGCCTCAACAATCGACCGCCTCAGTTTTCTTCCAGCGGCCGGGTCTGGCCGGCGATCATAGCGCCGATGGCGTCGGTGTTCTCGGGCGTCGCCTCGAACGACATTGTCGGCTCTGCCGGCGCGGCCTGGAAGGAGGTGACAGGCCGCTCGCTCACGGTTCCGCCAAAGCGGGCCGCATCCGGCTCCTGCATTGGTTCTTGCAGCGCCACAAGTATCGGCTTCTCCGCCGTCGCCCTCTCCGGGGTCGCCATTCCGGCAGTCACCCTTGTCTGCTTTGCCGGCCGCGATGCAGCGGCCACATAGGTCGCCTTGGCGAATGTCGGCTTGGCCTCGCGTGCCGGCTCCGCCGAGGCGACAAGTATGGCCCGAGCGGCAGGCGCTTGCGGCTTGGCCTGGGCCACGGCGACCACCGGTTCGTCCGGCAGCGGCTGCCAGTTGCGGCCGCGCTTTTCATAGAAGGCATTGCCGCCGGCGACCATGGTGTAGTGCATGTTCTTGTAGGGGAAACGCAGGCCGGCGGTGTGGAAATACATGGTATTCTTCAGCTTGGCTTTGCGCTCGCCCTTGAGCACCGCCTCGGCGGCTTCCTCGACGTCGGGCATCGCCTTCGAATTCATGGGCCGTGTCATGACGCCCGGCGCGAACTGGCCGCGCTCGCCAACCACTTCGCAGATGGTGCTGCCGTGCTTGCCCGACCGCAGCCGGTTCATCACCACCGTGCCGACCGCAATCATGCCGTCACGGCTCGACCGGTTGGACTCGAAGAACATCGCCCGCTCCAGGCATTCCTTCTCCTTGGGCGTGGAATTGTAGGAGCGCGAGCTCAGGAAACTCGGCGTAATGGCATCGGTCAGGCTGGACATGCCGTGCGAGGCGGTCTGACTGCAAGCGGCCAAAAACAGCGGCGAGATAACGACGCCGAGCCGCAACGGCGTCTTCCATCGGGTAGAGATCAAACAGGCGTCCCCTCATTCTGCTGCCAGCCCGCCCCTGGTTGCGGCAAGAATGAGACACTTTCAGGCAAAAAGATGGCTAAAGCGTTATTAAGTGTGGGGCGTTGCCCAATAGACACGGCTGGCTGGTCAGCAAGCGTTGGGCCGCTGAAGGCTTCGGCCACTGTAACGGCATCCCGATTGACTAATAGCGCGTCGCGTTCGACCGGCCTCATGCGACGCGTTTTAGGTTCTTGTTTTGATGCATGTCGTTATCGCAAAACCCCTGCACACTTTTGCGCGACATGCATTAGCCTTAGAACGGCAGCTTCATTCCCGGCGGGATCGGCAGTCCCGCGGTCAGCGCCTTGGTCTTCTCCTGCATGGTCTGCTCGACCTTGGTCCTGGCGTCATTGTGGGCAGCGAGGAGCAGGTCCTCGAGAATCTCGACCTCGTCCTCCTTGAACAGCGACGGGTCGATCTTCAGCGACTTCATCTCGAATTTGCCGGTCAGCGTCACGCTGACCAGGCCGCCGCCGGCTTGGCCAGTGGCTTCCAGCGTGGCAATCTCATCCTGCATGGCCTGGAACTTGGCCTGCATTTCCTTTGCCTTGCCCATCAGGCCGAGAAGATCTTTCATCGCACGGTCCTTTGCAGTTGGTGCTGGTTGTTTCAGGTTTCGTCGTCGTCGGCCGGCGGCTCGACCGGCACTTCGGCTTCGGCCGCATCGGCTTCCGGCGCGTCGGGAATGCGTACGTCGATGATCTTGGCGCCGGGAAAGCGCGCCAGGATGGCGGCGACCGTCGGGTCGCTCTTGGCATCGAGGAAGGCGTTTTCGCGCTTCGTCGATTCCATCTCGGCCAGCGTCTGGCCGCCCTCCTCCTTCGACAGCGACACCAGCCAGTTGCGGCCGGTCCAGGCGCGCAGCTTGGCGGTCAAATCATTGAGCAGCATCTTCGGCGCGTCGTCGGTCAGGCTGACGTCGATACGGCCGGGCTCGATGCGCACCAGGCGCACGCAACGCTTCACCAGCACCTTGAAAGCCATGTCGCGCTGCGCGTCGGCAAGGGCGACAATGTCGGCCAGCGATTTCACCGGCATCGGCGGCGCCTCGACCACCGGCTCCGGCGGAGGAACGAAATTGGTCGGCACCGGCTCGGCCTCGACCAGGCGCATCGTCTGCGCGCCGCCATTGGCCGTCGGCATCCGCGTCTGCGCCACGGCGCCGGCACCACCGCTTGCAGGCGCATGGTTTGCCGGGCCGGGGCTTGCCGGCGTGCCATTCACGCGCGGCGCGGCGCCCGGCAGGGTACCGCCGTTCTCCAGCGATTTCAGTGCCTCGTCCAGCGTCGGCAGGTCGGCGGCATGGGCCAGCCGGATCAGCACCATCTCGGCGGCGCTGACCGGGCGGTTGGAGGTCTGCACCTCGGGAATGCCTTTCAAGAGCATCTGCCATGTCCGCGACAGCACCTTGACCGACAGCGTGCTGGCGAAATCGGCGCCGCGCCGGCGCTCGTCCTCGGACAGCGAGGCGTCGTCGATGGCAGCCGGCACGAAACGCAGACGGGTGACCAGATGGTTGAACTCGGCAAGGTCGGTCAGCACAGCGGCAGGATCGGCGCCGGTATCGTACTGGGTACGGAATTCGGCAAGTGCCGCGGCGACGTCGCCCTTCATGACATGTTCGAACAGGTCGACGATGCGGGCACGGTCGGCGAGGCCGAGCATGGCCCGCACCGCTTCGGCGCTGACCGCGCCGCCGCCATGGGCGATCGCCTGGTCGAGGATCGACTGCGCGTCGCGCATCGAGCCTTCGGCCGCGCGCGCGATCATCGCCAGCGCATCGTCTTCGACTTCGATGCCCTCCAGACCGGCTATCCTGGCAAGGTCGGCCTTGATCATCGCCGCATCGATGCGCCTGAGGTCGAAACGCTGGCAGCGCGACAGGACGGTGATCGGCACCTTGCGGATTTCGGTGGTGGCGAAGATGAACTTGACGTGCGGCGGCGGCTCTTCCAGCGTCTTCAGCAAGCCGTTGAAGGCCTGGTTGGAAAGCATGTGCACTTCGTCGATGATGTAGACCTTGTAGCGCGCCGACACCGGGGCGTAGCGCACGCGCTCGATGATGTCCCTGATGTCGTCGATGCCGGTATGGGAGGCGGCGTCCATCTCGATGACGTCGACATGCCGGCCTTCCATGATCGCCTGGCAATGCTCGCCGAGCACGGCAAGCTCGACGGAAGGCTGGTCGACGGTCGGTGTTTTGTAGTTCAGCGCCCGCGCGAGTATGCGCGCGGTCGTCGTCTTGCCGACGCCGCGCACGCCGGTCAGCATCCAGGCCTGGGCGATGCGGCCGGTGGCAAAGGCATTGGTCAACGTGCGGACCATCGGCTCCTGGCCGATCAGCTCGGAGAAATTCGACGGCCGGTATTTGCGCGCTAGCACGCGATAGGCGGCAGGCTTGTCCAATTTCCCGGCCTCGTTTCCGGCTTCGCTCATTCGCCCGTTAAGCTCCAAGGGCTGCCACTGGAGGCGGCCGATTCCTGCGCATAGTTTCGCCCGCACGGCTTGGCGCCGTCAATGTCGGGGCAAAAGGCGAAGAGGCGGGAGGCTGGAACAATGACCCGTTCCGGGCTCGTTAGGGCTGCTTCCTTCCGGACCTGACCCGGTTGGCGAGTGGACCGTCCACCACCAACCTCCCAGCCTCCATATCGGCAATCCGGCGATGAAATGCAAGTGCGGACGATGGGGGTCTTAAGCGACGGCGACAGCTGAAACCAAAAACCCGCCTCGGCGGGCGGGTCGTTGGGGCGAATAATCACCATACCGAGGTTAGTAGCATAGCTGCCGGCACAAAGCAAGAACAAAATGTGGCTGCGGTCAAAATTGTCGACCTCGGCGGGGCAGCGCCAACCCTGCAATTTTGCCCGGGCCCTCACTTCTTCGCGAACAATCAGCGCCACGACGGCCAATGTTGCTTGCTGCCCCTTGCGGCCCTTCGGAAGCCGCTCTAGCGTCGATGGAGTTCAAAAAACGTCAAAAAGTGAGAGAAACGCCGATGCTGCCGGGCCTCAAGGCCGGATTCACGCTTGACGCCCAGCTGGAGGCCGACAGCGAACAGCTGATGTGGCTCGGCCTGTGCGAATTGCGCGTCATGAACGACCGACGCTGGCCGTGGCTTCTGCTGGTGCCGCAGCGGCCGGGCATCGAGGAAATCCACGACATGACGCCGCTGGACCAGGCGATGCTGACCTTCGAGACCAACATGGTGGCGCTGGCACTCAAGCGCGTGACCGGCTGCACCAAGATCAACACCGGCGCACTCGGCAACATCGTGCGCCAGTTGCATATACACGTCATTGCGCGCTCGGAAGGGGATCCCGGCTGGCCCGGCCCGGTTTGGGGGCACGGCCTGCGCGAGCCCTATCAGCGCTCCGACCTTCGCAAGTTTGCGGAAAAGATCAAGGCAGCGCTATAAGCCTCTCCCGTGTCCACCTTGAACCTTCCCGAGTCTGCATGAGCTTTCGCCTGTTTGACGCGCCCTTGCGCGAGCCGAGCCAGTTCGTCGGCTTCGCCGGCAACATTATCGACCGGCAGTCCGAAAACCGCGCCGACGATTCCGTCGAAAAGGCACTCGCCGATCCCTCGGCGCGGCTTTTGCTGATGCGTGGCGGCCGGCTCTATCTGAAGCTTGCGCAAGGCGCATTCGACCCCTGGTTCGGCGCGGCCGAAAGCCGGCCGCTCGAGGCATCGCTCGAAAACGGCGTCCTGCTCGGCCTTTCCGAAAGCGGCCCGGTGCTGGCGGTGCCGGCCGGGGTCGAGCCCGAGCAGCTTCCCGAGACGATCAAGGCCATCGACTATCGCTCGGTCTATATGCAGGGGCTGATCGACGAAGCGGCGGCCGGCGCGCTGGCGCAAGGGGCGGCGCTGCTCGCCTGGCATGCCAGCCATCGCTTTTGCAGCAAATGCGGCACCAAAGCCGAGATGCGGGCCGGCGGTTACAAGCGGCATTGCCCGGCCTGCGGCACAGAGCACTTTCCGCGCACCGACCCGGTGGCGATCATGCTGACGGCGACGCGCGAAAAATGCCTGCTCGGCCGCGGCCGGCATTTCGGGCCCGGCATGTATTCGGCGCTCGCCGGTTTCATGGAGCCGGGCGAGACGATCGAGGCGGCGGTGCGCCGCGAAACGCTGGAGGAAGCCGGCATCAGGCTCGGCCGGGTCGTCTATCACGCCAGCCAGCCCTGGCCGTTCCCCTATTCGCTGATGATCGGCTGCTTCGGCGAACCGCTCAACGACGACATCTATCCCGACCTCAACGAGCTGGAAGATTGCCGCTGGTTCTTTCGCGACGAGGTGCTCTCGATGCTGGCCAGGGAGCATCCGGGCGGCCTGGTGACGCCGCCGAAAGGGGCGATCGCCTATAACCTGATCCGCGCCTGGGCCGACAGCGCATAGCAGGATCGACATCGCAGGAGCAGAAAATGATCCGTCACACCGTCGTGTTCACGCTGAAACACCCGCTGCATTCGCTCGAGGAAAAAAGGTTCCTCGCCGACGCCAAGAGGATCCTCACGGCGATAAAGGGCGTCACGCATTTCGAGCAGTTGCGGCAGGTCAGCCCCAAGAACGACTACCGCTTCGGCTTCTCGATGGAGTTCGCCGATCAGCGGGCCTATTCCGGCTACAACGACCATCCCGACCACGTCGCCTTCGTCCGCGACCGCTGGATCCCGGAGGTCGAGGCGTTTATGGAGATCGACTACGTGCCGCTCGGCTGGGGCTGAGACTGGGAAGCGGCGCTCTAAAAAATCAATACCCCGCGTTGCGGTCCACCACATTTTCCAGCGCTTCGCCGCGCTCGAAGGCGTCCATCTGGCGCAGCATGATCGGCGCCAGGTGGACCGGATCGGAGGTTGCCGCGGCGTGCGGCGTCACGAACACTTTCGGGTGGCTCCATAGCGGGCTGGTCTTCGGCAGCGGCTCGACCTCGAACACGTCGAGGCTGGCTTCCTTCAGCGTGCCGTCGTCCAGTGCGCGCAAAATGTCGGCGTCCTTCTGCAGCCTGCCACGCCCGGCATTGATCAGCACCGAGCCGCCGAGCCCGTTGCGCTTGCGCAGCTCCTTCAGCACGCCGTAATTGATGATGCCGTGCGTCTGCGGCGTCAGCGGCAGCAGCACCACCAGGATGTCGGTGGCGTTGAGGAACGGGATCAGGCCGGCCTCGCCCGCGTAAGTCGAGACACCTTGCATCGGCCGATCGCTGCGCGACCAGCCATTAACGGGAAAGCCGAGCGACAACAGCACCGATGCCGCCGCGCGGCCAAGCGTGCCGAGCCCCATAATGCCGACCGAGATGTCGTTGGCCGGCCGCTGCTGCGGTTCGTGCCAGATCTTCTTCTGCTGCTGGGCGCGGTAGAGCATGCCCTGGCGATGGTGGTCGAGCACCCGCCAGACGACGTATTCGGTCATGTACTGGGTCAGGTTGTCGGCGACCACCTTGACGACCGGTACGTCGGGCAAGGTGGGATCGGCGAAAATGTGGTCGACGCCGGCGCCGATCGAGAAGATGGCCCGCAGATTGGGCAGCGACGACAACAGGTTCGGCCGCTGTTTCCACACCACCGCATAGGTGATCGAGGGATCGCCGGCGCCATTCGGCTCGAGCACCACTTCGCGCTCCGCCGACAGCAGTTCGCGCCAACGCAGCGGATGAATACCGGTGAGGGCAAGCAGGATGCGGCCTTTTTCCATTGCGGATCGTTTTTCCCTTTTTACCAACAGCGTTCGCGTCCCGACGCGCAAGGGCGCGGCAGCGTTTTGATTTTGTGCATGATCTCTGGCGAAAATCTACTCGCTGACGATGCCGACCGGCGCCGTTTCGATCTTGAAGGCGGCCGAGATCAACGCCTTTGTGTAGTCGGTCCGCGGGTTGCTGAAAATCTGTTCGGAAGGACCGGCCTCGACGATCCTGCCGTTGCGCATGACGATGACTTCGTTGGCGAGCGCGCGGATTACCCTCAGATCGTGGCTGATGAAGAGGTAGGCGAGGTCGTGCTTGGCCTGCAGGCTGCGCAAGAGGTCGACGACCTGCGCCTGCACGCTCATGTCGAGCGCCGAGGTCGGCTCGTCAAGCATGACGAAACGCGGGTTGAGCACCATGGCGCGCGCGATGGCGACGCGCTGGCGCTGGCCGCCGGAGAATTCGTGCGGATAGCGGTTGCGCGTCGCCGGATCGAGGCCGACTTCCTTCAGCACGTCGACGACACGCTCGTCGCGCGCATCGGGAGACAGTTTCGGCTCGTGGATCTTCAACCCTTCCTCGATGATCTCGGCGACCGACATGCGCGGACTGAGCGAACCGAACGGATCCTGGAAGACGATCTGCAGCTCGCGCCGCAGCGGCCGCATTTCGTTGAAGGACAGCTGATCGATGCCGCGTCCGTTGAACTGGATGGTCCCGGTCGACGAGATCATCCTGGCCAGCGCCAGGCCGAGCGTCGTCTTGCCCGAGCCGGATTCGCCGACGACGCCGAGCGTCTGACCGGCCCGCACGGTGACGTCGATGCCGTCGACTGCCTTCACATTGTCGACGGTGCGCCGGAAGAAGCCCTTCTTGATCGGAAACCAGACCTTAACGTCCTTGCCGACCATCACCGGCTTGGCGGCCTGATTGGCCGCCGGCGGCTTGCCTTTCGGCTCGGCGGCAAGCAGATGCCGCGTATAGGCGTGCTGCGGATTTGCGAATATCGCCTTGGTCGGGCCGGTCTCGACGATCTTGCCCTTGGTCATCACGCAGACCCGGTCGGCGATCTTCCTGACGATGCCGAGATCGTGGGTGATGAACAGCATCGACATGTTCTTGCGGCTTTTCAGGCCGGCCAGCAATTCGAGGATCTGCGCCTGGACGGTGACATCGAGCGCTGTCGTCGGCTCGTCGGCGATCAACAGTTCAGGCTCGTTGGCGAGCGCCATGGCGATCATGACGCGCTGGCGCTGGCCACCGGAAAGCTGGTGCGGATAGGCGTCGAGCCGTTTCTCCGGTTCGCGGATGCCGACCTCGTGCAGAAGTTCCAGCGTGCGCGCCTTGGCGTTGCGATCGCCCAGGCCCTGGTGCAGCTTCAGCACCTCGACGATCTGCTGCTCGATCGTGTGCAGCGGGTTGAGCGAGGTCATCGGCTCCTGGAAGATCATGGTGATCTTGTTGCCGCGCACGCGGCGCAGGTCTCTCTCGTCCGCGGCAAGCAGGTCGGCGCCGAGGAACAGGATCTTTCCCGACGGGTGGCTGGCGGTCGGATAGGGCAGCAGCTTCAGCACCGACAGCGCGGTGACCGACTTGCCGGAGCCGGATTCGCCGACCAGCGCCACCGTCTCGCCCTTGGCGAGGTCGAAGGAAATATGGTCGACGGCGATCGACTGGTCGCCGCCTTGCGTGAAGGCGACGCTGAGGTCTTGGACCGAGAGCAGCGGGGTGTCGCTCATCTGAACGTCTTGCGCGGATCGAAGGCGTCGCGCGTCGCCTCGCCGACGAAGACCAGCAGCGACAGCATCAGCGAGATGACGACGAAGCCGGAAATGCCGAGCCAGGGGGCGTTGAGGTTGCGCTGCGCCTGCTTCAGCAGCTCGCCGAGCGAGGCGGAGCCCGGCGGCAGGCCGAAGCCGAGATAGTCGAGCGAGGTCAGCGTCGAGATCGAGCCGCTGAGCAGGAACGGCAGGAAGGTCAGCGTCGCCACCATGGCGTTGGGCAGCAGATGCCGGAACATGATGGTGATGTTGGACACGCCGAGCGCGCGCGCCGCATTGACGTATTCGAAATTCCGGGCGCGCAGGAACTCGGCCCGCACCACGCCGACCAGTGCCACCCACGAAAACAGCAGCATCAATCCGAGCAGGATGAAGAAGCCGGGCGGCAGGATGGCGGCGACGATCAGGAGCAGATACAGCACCGGTATGGCCGACCAGATCTCGATGAAGCGCTGGAACAGAAGGTCGGTCCAGCCGCCGAAATAGCCCTGCAGGGCGCCGGCCGCCACGCCGATCAGCGCCGAGCCGGCAGTCAGGATCAGGCCAAACAGCACCGATATCCTGAAGCCGTAGATGACGCGCGCCAGCACGTCGCGGGCCTGGTCATCGGTGCCCAGCCAGTTCCAGTTGCCGACGTTGCAATTGGGGTCTGCCTCGCCTTTCGGATACTGGTTGCAGCGCGTCTTCTTGTCGTAGAGCCAGGACGGCTTGGTGGGTGCTGCTTCGGGAATAGCGTTGTTGACGGTCTGGTAGGAGTAGCGCACCGGCGGCCAGACCATCCAGCCATTGGCATTGATCTCGTCCTGGATGACCGGGTCGCGGTAGTCGGTGACCGCATAGAAGCCGCCGAACTTCTCCTCGGGATAGGCGACCAGGACCGGGAACAGGATCTCGCCCTTGTAGGAGGCGATGATCGGCTTGTCGTTAGCGACCAGTTCCGAACCCAGCGACAGCACGAACAGGAACAGGAAGATCCACAACGACCAGTAGCCGCGCCGGTTGGACTTGAAGTTCTGCAGGCGCCGCTGGTTGAGCGGCGACAGGAAGGGCCGCGCGATCCGCGCCGGCGCCGTTTCGGCTGCGGCCTGCGCCATCAGACGTCTCTCCGCTCGAAGTCGATGCGCGGGTCGACCCAGGTGTAGATCAGGTCGGACAGCAGCCCGACGAACAGGCCAAGCAGCGAGAAGATGTAGAGATTGGCGAAGACCACCGGATAATCGCGCTGCACCACCGAGTTGAAGCCGAGCAGGCCGAGGCCGTCGAGCGAAAATATGTTCTCGATCAGCAGCGAACCGGTGAAGAAGGCCGATATGAAGGCACCGGGGAAGCCGGCGATGACGATCAGCATGGCGTTGCGAAAGACGTGGCCGTAGAGCACCCGCCGTTCCGACAGGCCCTTGGCGCGGGCGGTGACCACATATTGCTTGCGGATTTCCTCGAGGAAGGAATTCTTGGTCAAAAGCGTCGTCGTGGCGAAGGCCGACAGCACCAGCGCCGTCAACGGCAAGGTCATATGCCAGAAATAGTCGACGATCCGCGCCGGCCATGACAATTGGTCCCAATTGTCCGAGGTGATTCCGCGCAACGGGAACCAGTCCCAGAACGAGCCGCCGGCAAACAGCACCATCAGCAATATGCCGAACAGGAAACCCGGAATGGCGTAACCGACGATGACGACGCCGCTGGTCCAGACGTCGAAAGTGGAGCCGTCCTTGACCGCCTTGCGGATGCCGAGCGGGATCGAGATCAGATACGACAAGAGCGTAATCCACAGCCCGATCGAGATCGACACCGGCATCTTTTCCAGGATCAGGTCGAGCACCGAGATGTCGCGGAAATAGCTGTCGCCGAAATCGAAGCGGAGATAGTTCCACAGCATCATGCCGAAGCGCTCGAGCGGCGGCTTGTCGAAGCCGAACTGCTTCTCCAGCTTCTTGATGAATTCCGGATCGAGCCCTTGCGCGCCGCGGTATTTCGAGCCGACGTCGCCGGCGACATCGAAATTGGCGCCGCCGGCATCACCCCCGCCGCCGCCCAGGCGATCGCTACCGCCCTGGTTGGTCAGCCTGGCGATGACCTGCTCGACCGGCCCGCCCGGCGCGAACTGGATGACGGCGAAGGATACCGCCATGATGCCGAACAGGGTCGGGATCATCAGCAGGATACGGCGCAGTATATAGGCGCCCATCAGGCTCCCTGCCTCGCTTGTGGGAAAATGTCAGGCTTTGCCAATCTTTGCCGCCTTGTCTTTGTCGAACCACCACGACGTCTCGACCGGGAAGTCGTAATCCGGCTTTTGAGCGGGAAAGCCGAACATGTCCCAGAACGCCGCTCGGTGATTCGCCAGATGGTATGTTGGAATCCAGTCTAGCCGCGCGCGCAAGACCCGATCGAGGGCATTGAGCGCGGTGACGAGTTCGATGCGGCTCTGCGCCTTACCGGCTGCCTCGATCAGCGCGTCGATGGCTTTGCTTTCCGTACCCGGATAGTTGCGCATCCCCGGCGTTTTCGCCATCCGGGAAGCGTAGAGGATCTCCAAGCCGTCGGCAGTAGGCGTCGCTCCGATCGACCATGCGAGCATGTTGAAGTCGAAATCGTAGTTGCTCTGCCGCGCTTCGAATTGCGTCGAGTCGACCTGCCGGATCGAAGCGTCGATGCCGATCGCCTTCATATTCTCGGACCACGGCGCGAAAATGCGAACCAACCCCTCGTCCTCGGCCAGCATTTCCACCTGCAGTCGCTCGCCCTTGTCGTTGACGACGAAATTGCCGACTCGCTTCCAGCCGGCTTCGGCGAGCAGCCTCGAAGCCTCGCGCAGCAGCTTGCGGTCGTGTCCAGAACCGTCGGAGACGGGTTGCATCACCGGTTCGCCGAAGGTCTCCGGCGGCAACTCGGCTCGAAACGGCTCCAACAGTTTCAGTTCCTGGGGTGAGGGCAGGCCTTTGGCCTTGTAATCCGATCGCTCGAAGTTCGATTGCGAACGCTCGTAAGAGTCGAAAAACAACACCCGCTTGGTCCATTCGAAGTCGAAGCAATAGGCGATTGCCCGTCTCACGCGTACGTCGCGGAATTGTGGACGGCGCTGGTTGAGCGCGACAGCCTGCATGGAGGGCGTTTTCTCGCCGGGAAATTCGCGTTTGAGGACCCTGCCATCCTTCAGCGCCGGAAAATCGTAGCCGGTCGCCCATACCCGCGCGGTGAACTCCTCGCGAAAATGCGTATCCCCTTTCTTGAACGCTTCAAAGGCTGCCTGGCGATCGAGATAGAAATCGATACGGATGCGGTCGAAATTATTAAGCCCGCGGTTCACGGCCAGATCGCGGCCCCAATAATCGGCGACGCGTTCATATTCGACTGTCTGTCCGGCCACGACCCGCCCCATTCGGTATGGCCCGGAGCTGAGCGGAGGGGTCATCGTCGAGGCGTCGAAATCATTGGCCGTGTAGAAGGCTTTGGACACGATCGGCATTGCGACGACGGCGAGGATATTCTGCGCGGACTGCTGGCCGTTGAAGGTAAGGTTGACCGTAAGCGGATCGACTGCGACCGCATCCGTCATATGCCGCAGTGCTTGGGAAAGGTTCGGATGTCCCCGGTCTTTGTAGAGGTTCAAGGCGAAGGCAATGTCTTCGGCGGTCAGCGGCGAGCCATCATGGAAACGCGCTTGTGGCCGCAGGCTGAAGCGGTAGCCATTGCGGTCCTGCGACAAGGTAACGGAGTCGGCAAGCAGACCGTAGACCGCATCCGGCTCATCGACTGCCCTTGCCATCAGCGAATCGAAGCAGAGCTCGGTACGCGGCGGCGAGTCCCCCTTCAGCACCAGCGAGTTCAACGTGTTGAAAGTCAGGAAACTCTGATTGAGGGTGGAGTTCGGCGGAGCGAAATTCATCCGGCCGCCCTTGGGAGCGTCCGGATTGACATAGTCGAAATGCGCAAAATTCGGTCCGTATTTGAGATCGCCGAAGGCCGACAGGCCGTGCAGCTTCACGCCGGTCGGGATGGTGGCGAAAGCCCGGCCGGGCAGCAGCGCTGCGGCCGCGGCGGCACCGCCCAGGGCGAGGAAGTCGCGACGGGGCAGCGCCGCCATCAATTGCCACTCTTGTATTTGGCCGCCAGCGCCTTTTCCTTGTCAGGATCGATCCACCACGAGGATATGTCGACGCCTTGGTAGCTTGGCTGTTTTGCTGGTATGCCGAACTTGCTCCAGTAAGCGATCCGAACTTTTCCCAGGTGCCACTGTGGGATCATGTAGTAGTTCCAGAGCAACACCCGATCCAGCGCATGGGTGGCCGCTATAAGATCATCCCGATCGGTGGCGAAGATCACTCGGTCGATAAGCGCGTCGACGACCGGGTTCTTGATCCCCGCCAAATTACGTGATCCGGAGGTGTCGGCTGCAGTGGAACTGAAAAAATCCCGCTGTTCGTTGCCCGGCGAGTTGGATTGCTGGAAGCCCGCCAGCGCCAGCATATCGAAGTCGAAGGCGCGGGTCCGGTTTGTATACTGGCTGTCGTCAACGATACGCAGCGTGGCGTCGATGCCTAGACGTTTGAGATTGTCGATCAAGGGCGAGGCGACGCGTTCGTCAACTGGATCGTTGCCCAGAAACTCTATCCTGAACGGGTCGCCAGTCTTCTCATTGACCAGCCTGCCGCCTCGATTGACCCATCCCGCTTGCTTCAAAAGCTCATAGGCTTTCCGAAGATTTTCACGCCCTGACTGCGGCGTATTGTAGACCGGTAGCTTAAACTCCTGGGTGAATAGTTCAGGCGGCAGCTTGTCGCGATATTGTTGCAGGATTTCCAATTCCTTCCCCTGCGGCAAGCCGCTTGACGCCAAATCACCACCTTCGAAGTAACTGTCCGTGCGCGTATAGGCGCCGAAAAAGATGGTGCGGTTCATGCTCTCGAAATCATAGGCGTAGGTCAGAGCCTGCCGCACGCGCACGTCCTGAAAAAGCGGCCGGCGCGTATTCATAACGTAGGCCTGCATTGGTTCCGGGGACGTCGTAGGATATTCCGCCTTTGTGACGTCCCCCGCCTTGATGGCCGGAAAAGTATACTCGACGGCCCATCGCTGGGCACGTGACTCAAAGCGAATATCCTGAAATCCGCCCTTGGTGAAGGCCTGCCACGAGGCATTGTCGTCGAGAAAATAGGAGAAGCGCTGCCTGTCGAAATTCTCGCGGCCGATCTTCACGGGCAGTTTAGCGCCCCAGTAATCGGGGACGCGCTGCCAGATGATTTCCGAACCCGGCTTGAAGCTGGCGATCTTGTAGGCGGCCGAGCCGAGCGGCGGCTCCTGCGTCGACCTGGTGATGTCGCGCTTCTTGCCTTTGGCGTCGGTGCCTTCCCACCAGTGCTTGGGCAATACGACGAGGTCTCCGAGGATCTTCGGCAGCTCCCGGTTGCCCTTCTGGCTGAAATGGAACTCGACCTCGCGATCGGAGATCGCGATGGCGTCGGTGACGTTTTCGAAATAGCGGCTGTACATAGGGCTGCTGGCCTTCAGCACCTTGAACGACCAGATCACATCGTCCGTGGTGATCGGCTGGCCGTCATGCCATTTCGCCCGCGGATCGAGCCGATAGGTCGCCGAGGAATAGTCGGCCGGATATTTATAGGCATCGGCGATCAGCGGATGGCTGGTGCTGCCCTCGTCAGTCGCCTGCTCCATCAGCGTGTCGTAGAGCAGGCCGCCGCCAAACTGCGCGAAGCCGGCGGCCGGCGAACCCTGCACGATGTAGGGATTGAAGCTGTCGAACGTGCCGAGCACCACCGAATTCAGCGTGCCGCCCTTCGGTGCATCCGGATTGACGTAATCGTAGTGCTGGAAGTTGTCGCCATATTTGGATTCGCCGATCAGCGACGAGGTCGTGCGCCATTCGTCCGCTAAGGCCGCCTGCAGGCCGCCGGCAAAAGCAGCCAGCATCAGCACCGATTTCAGAAGCGTCCGCGCTCGGCCAACCGTCATGCGTTCTCCTCTTCGCGATATAGCGCCGTCACCATAGCGTCTGGGCCCAATCTAGATCATTTGGCGGCGCTGAAAACCGCAACGGACCGGCTTTGTCGTCGCATATGCATTTTTCCTAACGAAAAAGCCGGGCTGAACCCGGCTTTTTCAAGGATTATATCATTACAGTTTTGTTATTTTGCGGGGGCGGCCGGAGCTGCCGGCGCCGCGCCTTCTGCCGGCTTGGCAGGGGCTGCACCTTCGGCCGGCTTGGCGGGCGCGTTTTCGGCCGAGGCGCCGGGTGCCGGCAGCGGCTTCGGATTGTCCGACAGCGTGCGCAGATAGGCGATGACGTTGGCGCGGTCCTCGTCCTTCGGCAGGCCGGCGAAGCCCATCGCCGTGCCCTTCACGAACTTCTTCGGCGAGGTGATGAAGTGGTTCAGGTTGTCGTAGGTCCACTTCTCGCTGCCGCCCTTGGAGAACTCCTTCATGCCGGCCGAATAGGCAAAGCCCTCATGCTCGGCGACCGGACGGTCGACGATGTCCCACAGATCAGGGCCGACCTTGTTGGGGCCGCCTTTTTCGCCGGAGTGGCAGGCCTGGCATTTCTTGAAGATGGCGGCGCCCGCTTCGGCGTTGGCGGTGGCCAGCAGTTCGGCAATCGGCTTGGCCTCCGCGGCGGGAGCGGCCGGGCCGCCTTCGGCGGGCTCGGTTGCCTCGATGGCGAAGCCGGGCTTTTCCGGCGCCGGCGAGGCAAACAGGGCGTCGGACACGATGCCAACGGAAAAGACGATGAACACCGTGCCGAGGAAACCGGCGAGCAGCTTGTTGACTTCGTTGGAATCCATACGCCCCAGGCTCCCTTTTCCGGCGGACCGATCCGTCCACTCCGTCCGTCGGTATCGTGAACCACCCTGCGAGGCGGTCAAATCGCGCGGAAACTAGGTCTTTTGCTCGGGCGTTGCAACACCTATAAGGGCGCTGCCAGTGAGACCTTTTGCCACTTTTGTCCCCTCTTTTTCGAGCCCTGCCCGCCTCATGTCCACGCTCATCCTGATCCCGGCCCGCATGGCCTCGACCCGCCTGCCGGGCAAGCCGCTGGCCGACATTGCCGGCACTCCAATGATCGTCCACGTCGCCCGCCGCGCCGCCGAGGCCGGGCTCGGCCGGGTGGTCGTCGCCACCGATACGCAAGGCGTTGCGGAGGGGGTGCGTGCGTATGGTTTCGAGGCGGTGATGACGCGGGCGGACCACGAAACCGGTTCCGACCGCATCTTCGAAGCGCTGTCCATTCTCGACGCTGGCAAGACGGTCGAGACGATCGTCAATGTGCAGGGCGATCTGCCGACCATCGACCCCCTTATTATCGGCGCCGCGCTGAAGCCTTTCGAGAACGCAGCGGTCGACATCGCCACGCTCTGCGTCGAGATCGTCCGCGCCGAGGAAAAGACCAATCCTAACGTCGTCAAGCTGGTCGGCTCGCCACTCTCGGCGACACGGCTCAGGGCGCTCTATTTCACCCGCGCCACCGCCCCCTGGGGCGAAGGCCCGCTCTACCACCATATCGGCCTCTATGCCTATCGCCGCGCCGCACTCGAGCGCTTCGTTGCGCTGAGGCCGTCGCCGCTGGAGCGCCGCGAGCGGCTGGAGCAGTTGCGGGCGCTGGAGGCCGGCATGCGCATCGATGCGGAGATCGTGCAGTCGGTGCCGCTTGGCGTCGATACGCCGGACGATCTCGAACGCGCCAGGGCGCTGCTTTCCAACTAAGAAGTTCTTCCCCCAATCCCCGAGACTCTGCGCATGCCTGAAAAGACCAACAAAATATCCTTCCAGGGCGAGCCGGGCGCCAATTCCGACACCGCCTGCCGCAACATGTTCCCGTCGATGGAGCCGTTGCCGTGCCCGACCTTCGAGGACGCCTTCAACGCGGTCGAGACCGGCAAGGCCGATCTGGCGATGATCCCGATCGAGAACACCATTGCCGGCCGCGTCGCCGACATCCATCACCTCTTGCCGGAATCGAAGCTGCACATCATCGGCGAATATTTCCTGCCGATCCACTTCCAGCTCATGGTGCTGCCCGGCGTCAGCCGCGACGAGATCAGGACCGTGCACAGCCACATCCACGCGCTCGGCCAATGCCGTAAATACATCCGCAAGAACGGCTGGAAGGCGACGGTGGCCGGCGACACCGCGGGCGCCGCCAAGATGGTCGCCGCAATGAAGGACCGCACCATGGCCGCGCTGGCGCCGGCGCTGGCTTCGACGCTCTACGGGCTCGACATCATCGAGGAGAATGTCGAGGACACCGACAGCAACGTCACCCGCTTCGTCGTGCTGACCAAGAACAAGCAATGGGCCGAGCGTCCCTCGGCCGACGCCAGGATGATGACGACCTTCATCTTCCGCGTCCGCAACGTGCCGGCGGCGCTCTACAAGGCGATGGGCGGCTTCGCCACCAACGGCATCAACATGACCAAGCTGGAAAGCTACCAGCTCGGCGCGTTTACGGCGACGCTGTTCTACGCCGACATAGAGGGCCATCCCGACGATCCGCTGGTGAAGCTGGCGCTCGACGAGTTGCGCTTTTTCTCGCGCGAAATGCGCATCCTCGGCGTCTATCCGGCCAGCGCCTCGCGCGAGCAATGGAAGGTGGCGGATTAGGATCCGGTCAGGTCAGGCCGAGCTTTTTCTGCTTGGGCGGCTTGCCGCATTCGCGGCGGCTGATCGATCGGTTCATGGCATCGATCTTGCCGCTTGCCTGGTCGGCGTCACGCTTGGCTTTTGAGCGCATATCCGGCGTGAACGGGCCAAAGCCCGTCGCCGGGTTGGAGAAGGACGGCTTGGCGTCCACCGGCAAATGATATTGCTGCGCCAGGCCGTTTCGTTGCGCCAGCAATTGATCGCAAGGCACCTTGTCGTATAGCAGCGAGGACTGGACGTTTTCGTCCTGCCGTTCGGACATCGAATTGCCGACGCAGCCGGCCATCGCCAGGCAAGACGCCAAGACCATCATGTTCCAGCGCATGAACGTGCTCCTTGTCGAAACCCGCATGATCCGGACATGCGATTCGGGCTTTTTCGCAGCAAACATTACACCGAGGTCGGCGGGACAGTACCCCCCTCTGTCCTGCCGGACATCTCCCCCGCAAGGAGGGAGATTGGATGTCATTTCCGCTTTCGCAAACCTTCAGCGTCGCAAGAAAGGCGCCGTCGGCGAAGCTGCCGATCTCCCCACTTGCGGGGGAGATGTCCGGCAGGACAGAGGGGGGTGGGAAGGATCGCCGCCTTGGTCATGATTGTGAATGCTTCAAGCGGCGTTTCTCCGCCACGACGGCC